>NZ_JAPYKS010000003.1:0-120000 GCF_037179605.1 Mesorhizobium salmacidum (SeqCode) | reverse complement strand
CCCTCGTTCGTGAGGCGTATATAGTCGCCACCCCGACAAACTGTCAACACCGGTTTCTCAAGTTTTTGAACTTTTTACGACAGAAATTTCGGGCGGGCCTTGTCGATAGCCGGCTGCCGCAGGGGAACAGGGGATAACAGCAAGAGGAGGACACGAAGGAGCCCTATTGCCGCCGCATTGCCGTTCGACACCAAGGCCAACAAAGAGGCGCGAGCACAGCCGTGCAATGGCCTCTTTTACGAGCCTCGTAAGGAAGCGCGCGGCAAGCCTTATAGATGAAGGCACGCCGCCCGCCTTCCACAGTGCTCTATAAGAGAAGTGCACGAGGGGAATTCGACCGGGGCCTGAGGCTTCGTTGACTTAACCTGCCGTGACAGGCAAATGTCATGGCCACAACAAAAGCGACAAGCCGTTCCGCCCGGGGAAGAAGCAGCCTTTCTGGATGCCAGATACGGAAGATGTCATAGCCGAACTCGGCAATGAGCCGCCGCTTATCGCGGACGGCCGCAGCGGCCCGCCCGATCGGCGTGAGGTTTCTGCGCGCTGGCTGTCGGGAACATTTCTCACTGGCGTGACCTCGAGCGTGCTGATGGGCGTCGCGCTGTTTGCCGCCCTCGACGGGCGCCAGCAACTGGCGACACCACCCGAAATCGCGGAACTAATCGGACTTGCCAGCAATGGCGATTCCGGCGAAGTGGCCAAGACCACTAGGCTGGTGGCGCCGCGCCAGATTGCCAAGGCCAAGGACCGTCGTCGCATGGAAGTGTCGATGGTCACCAAGGTGGGCGACCGCGACGTCATCCACACCATGCCTTTCGTACAGATCAAGATGGCACTCGCAGCCGGCCACACGACCAGCCGGGCCTACCCGCCTTTCGACCCGATGCAAGTGTTCGGCGACGACGGCGACGATGCATCGGCGCAGCCGGCGACGGCCTCGGCCGCTTCCGGCCAGATCTACGGCGCCAAGGTCGAAAGCGAAATGAGCCTGAAGACGGTCGATTTCCCGATCGAGACGGCTTCCTTCGACGAAAAGAGCGACCTGTCAGCCGACGAAGTTGAAAAGGTGGTACGCGAAGCCGGCACCGACCTCAGCGACGGCGCCGTGCAGGTGGCTTCACTCCATTATGTCGATCCGCAGCGATTCGGCGAAGCCTTTGCCGAGAGCATGGCCGGCTCGTATGACGTGAAGATCGTGCCGGAAAACGTCTCGGTGTCGCCGCGTGCGAACGCTGACGACCAAGCGCCGGCTTTCGCCGAGGAAATCATCCCCTTCACCAAGGACACCGACCTCACCGAGGCCTTTGCCGATTCGGGCTATACGGGCGACGATGCCACCGGAATGGCCGAAGCGATCGCCAAGCTGCTCAACGCCCCGGCGCTCAAGGCAGGAACCGTGCTGCGCGTCGGTCTCGAGGTTCACGGCGATGCCGCCAAGGTCGTGCGCACCAGTGTCTACGACAAGACCACGCATATCGTCACCATCGCGCTCGACGATCGCGGCCAGTACGTGCCGGCGCAGGAGCCGGAGCCCAATCCCGAATTGTTGACGGCATTCGACGATTCATCGGCGCCGGTGGTGGTGCGCGGCAATCTGCCCAACGTCTATGACGGCATCTACCGCACCGCCTATTCCTATGGCATGTCCAAGGCGATGACCCAGCGGCTGATCAAGCTGCTGGCGTCTGGCGTCGACTTCCAGTCGCGACTCAATCCGTCGGATCGCCTCGAAGTGTTGTTCTCGCAGCCTGATGGCGACGACCAGACGTCGGACAATTCCGAACTTCTCTATGTCTCGGCAACCTTTGGCGGCACGACGCGCAATTTCTACCGCTTCCAGATGCAGGACGGCAGCATCGACTATTTCGACCAGGATGGATCGAGCGCCCAGCAGTTTCTACTGCGCAACCCACTGCCCAACGGGAGATTCACCTCCGGCTTTGGTGCCCGCAAGCATCCTATCCTAGGCTATGTCCGCATGCACACAGGCACCGATTGGGCTGCCCCGATCGGATCGCCAATCATCGCCGCCGGCAATGGCGTCGTCGAGAAGGCGGGCTGGGCCGGCGGCTATGGCAAGCAGATCATCCTGCGCCATGCCAACGGCTACGAGACCTCCTACAATCACCAGAGCGCCTTTGCCAAAGGTATTGAGCCGGGCGTTCGGGTTCGCCAGGGCCAGGTCATTGGTTATCTCGGCCAGACCGGTCTCTCCACCGGTCCGCATCTGCACTACGAGTTGATCGTCAACGGCACCAAGGTCGATTCGATGCGCGTGCGTCTGCCGGTCGGCAAGGTGCTGAAGGGCGACGATCTCGTCGCCTTCAAGCGCGAACGCGAGCGCATCGACGATCTGCTGAAACAGGAAGACGGCAATTCGCTGAAGGTCGCCAGCGCCAAGATCGAAGGCTGAGTCAATCGCGCGAATTCTCCGTTTGCGCCGGCCAGGGCGACGCTTGCCCAGGCACCGTAATCCAGGCGACGATCGCCGACAGCAGGCAAAGGAGCGCCGTGACCACGGCAACCGCCGCAAAAGCCGAATCGCCGGCGGCAACCCTTATTGCATTGATATCCGCTGCAAGCCCGGCCGGCGGCGGCTCGCCGAAACCGGGGATTCCGGACGCGTGGCCCACGCCCAGCGCATAAACCCAAGCGGCGAGCGAGCCCATCGCCGCCACCGCGATCAGGCCGCCGACGCGCGAGACGGCGTTGTTGATGCCGGACGCGGCACCCGTATCCTTATCCTCGACCGAAGTCATGATCGCTGTCGACAGCGGCGACACGACCAGCGCCATGCCAAGCCCCATCACCGCCATAAGCAGAAAGGTGCCGGTCCAGAAATTGTGGAAGCCGGCATAGGTAAACAGCGCAAGGCCGGCAAAAGCGATGGCGACGACGAGACTGCCGGCGGCGATCGGAAAGCGGGGGCCGATCCGGTCCGACCACTGCCCGACCGACCCTGACAGCAGCGCGATCAAAGCCGACAGCGGCAGGAAGATGAAACCGACCTCGGCCGAACTCAGCCCCCAGCCGGCGATCAAGAGCATCGGCAGGTAGAACAAATTGGCCGACAGCGCGAAATAGAGGAAGAAGGTCGCCAGGTTGGCGCCGGCGAAAGCCTTGACGCGAAACAGGCTGAGATCGATCATCGGCTCGCGCTGCCAGCGCTCGTAGAGGATGAAGACGACAAGCAGCATCACGCCGGCAACGATCGCCGGGCCCGACATCAGGCCGCCCCCTCGGCGCTCATCGCCGTCAGCCCGTAGGCCAGCGATCCGAAGGCCAGTGTCGCGAGCCCAGCGCCGCCGAGGTCCAGGCTGCGCTTTTCGGCTGGCTGGTCCGCCGGGATCTTGGCCAACAGCAGATAGATCGAAACCAGCCCGAGCGGCAGATTGATGGCGAAGATGGCGCGCCAGACGCCGTTGCCGAAGGTCGAAAGCACGAAACCGCCCAGCACCGGGCCAAGCGCCGTCGTCAGCGCCGAGGCCGCCGCCCAGATGCCGATCGCGCGGCCGCGTTCCTTCTTCGGATAGGCCTTGGCGATGATGGCGAGACTGCCTGGCACCATGATCGCGGCACCGATGCCCTGGAGAGCGCGAAACGCGATCAGCACGACAGCGTTCGGCGCCAGCGCACAGGCAAGCGAGGTGGCGACGAACAGGCCAATGCCGGCCACGAAGGCACGGCGCAGCCCGAACCGGTCGCCCGCGGCACCGCCGGCGAGGATCAGCGCCGAGAGCGTCAGCGCGTAGGCATTGGAAATCCACTGCGCTTCGGCCAGGCTGGCGCCAAGATCGGCGCGCAACGCCGGCATGGCGATCGCCAGGATGGAACCGTCGATGAAGCCGAGCGCCGAAGCCAGTATCGCCGCGATCAGCACGTACCTGCGCTGCGACTGCGGACAGAACGTGCCGTTCGCGACCGGAGCGGTCAGCGGAACGGCGGCTTCATTGGGCGAATGCATGCCACCCTAATTAGACCGCCGACGCGCCGGCAACAACCGGCCAGAAGCTTGTTGTCCTTGAAACCAGCCATATTGCTACGGATGGCATCTGCCCCGATGCAAACCGCCGCAGTCATGCTAGATTTCCCAAGAGCCGCAGGCGGGAGAAATCGATGAAGCGTCCACTCGAAGCATCGGTTGAGGGGCGCGGCCGTATCGTCGGTATCACCGATGGCGTGTTCGCCATCGCACTCACCCTGATCGTGCTCGAGATCAGGGTGCCGGTACATGAGGCCATCCATTCCGAACACGATCTTCTCGCCGCGGTCGCGGCACTGGCGCCCCGCTTTCTCACCTATGCCTTGAGTTTCCTGACCCTGACCATCTTCTGGTTCGGCCAGCAGGCGCAGCATGGTTTGATCGCCAAATCCGACAGACGGCTGGCCACGCTGAACCTCTGCTTTCTCGGCTTCATCGCGCTCTTGCCGTTCTCAACCGACCTTCTGGCCGACTTCCTCGAGTTCAGGACCGCGGTGCTGGTTTACTGGCTCAACCTGTTGATGCTCGGCATCACGCTGTTCGCCAGCTGGCGTTATGCGGAGAAGAGCGGCTTTGTCGCGGAGGATGTCGACGCGCAAACGAAGCGCACCGTCTACCTGCGCATCGTCAAGGCGCAGATCCTGTGGGCTGTCGGTGCCGCACTTTGCCTGATCACCCCGCTGCTGAGCGTCGGCTTCATTCTGGTGATGCAGTTGCTCTATGCGGCAACGCCGAATGTGAAGTGGGTGCGCAGGATCATTGGTTGAAATTTGGCGAAGCTGACTTGGGATGCGTTGAGATTCAGGTCAGGCCGAGTCGAAAATGGTTGATACCGAGAACCGGAGCGGAGCGTACTTTCGGGTACGTGGACACCGGACGTGCGGCCGGCATCACCTGACTATCGACATACCCTATTCGACGAACTCCACCGGCACGCCCGGCGAGACCAGCTTGGCGAGCTCCCGTGCATCCCAATTGGTCAACCGCACGCAGCCATGGCTTTCGGTCTTGCCGATCTTCGACGGCTCCGGCGTGCCGTGGATACCGTAGGTCGGCTTGTCCAGGGCGATCCACACCGATCCGACCGGACCATTGGGCCCAGGCGGAATGGTCAGGATCTTGTTGTTCTCGCCCTGCTTGAAGTTGATGTTGGGATTGTAGGTGTAGTTCGGATCGAGCGCGACACGCGACACGGCATGGATGCCGGTCGGAGACGGCGTGTCCGATGAGCCGATGGTGGCGGGATAGGCCGCGACCAGCTTGCCCGACGCGTCATAGGCGAAGACTTCCTTCTTGCCCTTGTCGGCAACGATGCGGGCAACCGGCGTCGAGACCAGTCTGCCGAAATTCGCGACCTTGATGGTCGTGCCGGGACGATTGAAGTTGACGTCGGGATTGAGCGCCTTGAGATAGTTCTCGTCCATGTGGAAGCGCTCGGCCAGCGCCTCGGCCACTGACGTATAGCCCATGCGGTCGAGCTGCGCCTTTTGGCTGTAGTCTTCCGGGATGGAGGCGACATAGGGACCGGCTGCGTCCTCCGCCGTGATGGTGTAGTTGGCGAACGCATCACCGCCGGATTGCGAGAGTGCTGACTGGATGCCGACCGCATCGGTCGATTTGAGGCTGCTGCCGTTGATCTGGTTGTAGGCCGCCAACGCCTTGTCGACATTCGAACCGAAGCGCCCGTCGATGACACCAGGCGAAGCCCCGCCCCGGTCGAGCAGCACCTGCAGTGCTGCCACATCCTGGCGTGCGCCCAGCGAAAGCGACGGATCGACCGACGTCTTGCCGCCAGCATTTGGCGGCAGTGCCGCTTGGTCGGAGGGCGCCGCCTCTTCCATCGGGACTGCCGGCTGGACGGGGTCTATCGACGCCTCGTTCAGCGGCTGGCGCTGGATGGAGTGCGGCTGCGCCCACTGCGGCGCATCAGGATAATTGTTGTCGTAGTTGCCATCGTCCTGCGGCGCCGGCGGATAGGCATCGACGGAATTGTTGCTGTCAGGATCATATTCGTCGGCTGGCGGCGGGATGACCCGTCCTTCCTCTTCCAGCTGCTTGCGGCGGAAGCGGGCCATGTCCTGGGGATCGTCGAGATAGTAGCGGTCGTCGTCGGCGGGGGCACGGCCCAGTTGACGCAGTCTTGTCTCGCGGCGTAGCGCGCGTCGGTCAAGCCGTGTCTGCGGCGGCTGGATGGCGATCACCTTGCCGGTATCTGCGTCGACGATGACGCGATTGCCCCTGGCATCGTAATAAATATCGAGATTGCCGTCCTGGGCGAGCAGAATGCCGCCGCTCCCGGCCGCGCGGACAGGCTGGGCTGCGCCGTCACGCGTCGGCGCGGCGAACGCGTTGGAAAACACCAGTCCCGCAACAAGCGCCGAAAGGGTGAAGATAGTGCGCAGCATAGTGGCGAAACTCTCCGGTCCGTATGTGCCGCCGCCCGGCATTGTCCAGTTCGGCGAACCCCTCGCCAGCAAACCAGTTACCCACCATATGGTTCCGATATGAACCGGGCATGAAGATGGCGGTTTTCCGGCGCATCGAGGAATATTGGCTAGCCTGCGCCAAGCCCCAATTCCTTGCGCGCCTGCTTCGTCAGCTTCAGGGCAACCAGGCGATGGCTCTCGCGCAGATAGTCCTTCAGCGCACCATCATCCATGCTCTGGCTTGTCTGACGCTGGATCCACTTCATGCCGCGCGAGGCAAGATAGGGTGCGGGCCGCAGGCCCGGCTGCTCCTTGAGCACGTCATAGGCGATGTCGGAGCATTTGAAGGTGACGAAGAGGTGCTGGCCCTGATCCCAGCCACCGATCGCAAACACCTTGGTCCCGACCTTCCAGACATGGGCGCCGCCCCACTGCACCACGTGGTTCGTTGCAGGCAGCGAGGCGCAGAAGCCGTTGTAATCGTCCAGCGTCAATCCTGCCCCCCACTTCTCATAGAAAACGCCGCGCATCCGGAACGGACGCGCGGCACCCCAAAGCGCGGCGCGCTTCAGATCTTTGTCTTGTGCATGTCGTTGTCCCAAAAGCGAGGTCACTTTTGGGCGACATGCGTCGATCAGGCCGCCGCCTCGGCCGCCACGATCGTCGGCTTGGAACGGAAATTCAGCCGGTCGGAACCGGCCGTGACCTTGACCGTCGAGCCGTCCAGGATCTCGCCGAGCAGGATCTTTTCCGCCAACGGATCCTGCAGTTCCTTCTGCATCACCCGCTTCAGTGGCCTCGCACCATAAGCGGGGTCATAACCCTTGGCAGCCAGCCACTCGATCGCCTCGGGATCCAGCGACAGCGTGATCTTGCGATCGGTCAGCAGGCTCTCCAGCCGCTTGAGCTGGATCTCGACGATACGGTCCATGTCCTTGCGGCGCAGCCGGTGGAACAGGATCACCTCGTCGACGCGATTGAGGAACTCCGGCCGGAACGATGCCCTGACCACGCCCATCACTTCGTCTCGCACGGCATCGACATCCTGGTCCTCGCCGAGATTGACCAGATATTCGGCGCCGAGATTGGACGTCATGATGATCAGCGTGTTGCGGAAATCGACGGTGCGGCCCTGCCCGTCGGTGAGCCGGCCGTCATCGAGCACCTGCAACAGAACGTTGAACACATCGGGATGTGCCTTTTCGATCTCGTCGAACAGCACGACCTGATAGGGCCGGCGCCGCACCGCTTCGGTCAGCGCGCCGCCTTCCTCATAGCCGACATAGCCGGGAGGCGCGCCAATCAGCCGGGCGACGGAGTGCTTCTCCATGTACTCGGACATGTCGAGGCGCACCAGCGCCGTCTCATCGTCGAACAGGAAGTTGGCCAAAGCCTTGGTGAGCTCCGTTTTGCCGACGCCGGTCGGGCCAAGGAACATGAACGAGCCGATCGGCCGGTTCGGATCCTGCAGGCCCGCACGCGCGCGCCGCACCGCCTTGGAAACCGCCTGCACCGCCTCGCCCTGGCCGACGACACGCTTGCCGATCTCGTCTTCCATGCGCAACAGCTTGTCGCGCTCGCCCTGCAGCATCTTGTCGACCGGAATGCCGGTCCAGCGCGACACGATATGGGCGACGTGGTCGGGCGTGACCACTTCCTCGACCATGCCGGCCTTGCCGTCCTGGGCCTCGGCCTCCTTCAGCTTCTTTTCCAGTTCCGGGATCTTGCCATAGGCAAGCTCCCCGGCGCGCTGGAACTCACCCTTGCGCTGGGCAATGGCAAGGTCGTTGCGCGCCTCGTCGAGCTGCTTCTTCAAGTCGGCGGCAAGCCCAAGCTTCTGCTTCTCGGCCTGCCACTTCGAAGTAATCTCGGTCGATTCCTCCTCCAGGCCGACAAGTTCCTTTTCCAGCCGGGCGAGCCGGTCCTTCGAGGCTTCGTCCGTCTCGACCTTCAGCGCTTCCCGCTCGATCTTGAGCTGCATGATGCGGCGGTCGATCTCGTCCAGCGCCTCAGGCTTGGAATCGACCTGCATCCTGAGCCGCGAGGCGGCTTCGTCGACGAGGTCGATCGCCTTGTCAGGCAGGAAGCGGTCGGCAATGTAGCGGTTGGACAGCGTCGCCGCCGCCACCAGCGCCGAATCGGAGATACGCACCTTGTGGTGCTGCTCATATTTCTCCTTCAGGCCGCGCAGGATCGAGACCGTGTCCTCCACCGTCGGCTCGTCGACGAAGACCGGCTGGAAGCGGCGGGCGAGTGCGGCATCCTTCTCGACATGCTTCCTGTATTCATCGAGCGTGGTGGCGCCGACGCAGTGCAGTTCGCCGCGCGCCAGGGCCGGTTTCAGAAGGTTCGACGCATCCATGGCGCCGTCCGCCTTGCCGGCACCGACCAGCGTGTGCATCTCGTCGATGAACAGGATGATGTTGCCACTTGCCGAGGTGACTTCGGAGAGCACGGCCTTCAGCCGCTCCTCGAACTCGCCGCGATATTTGGCGCCAGCGATCAATGCGCCCATGTCGAGCGCCATCAGCTGCTTGTCCTTCAGCGATTCCGGCACGTCGCCATTGACGATGCGCAGCGCCAGGCCTTCGGCGATCGCCGTCTTGCCGACGCCCGGCTCGCCGATCAGCACCGGGTTGTTCTTGGTGCGGCGCGACAGCACCTGGATGGTGCGGCGGATCTCGTCGTCGCGGCCGATGACCGGATCGAGCTTGCCCGCGCGTGCGTCAGCAGTGAGGTCGCGTGCATATTTCTTCAGCGCGTCATAGCCTTGTTCGGCACTCGCCGAATCGGCGGTGCGGCCCTTGCGGACGTCGTTGATGACCTGGTTCAGCGCCTGTGCGGTGACACCGGCCTTGGCCAGGATTTCGGCCGTCTTTGCCGATTTTTCCATGGCAAGCGCCTGCAGCAGCCGCTCGACGGTGACAAAGCTGTCACCGGCCTTCTTGGCCAGGTCCTCGGCGGTCGAGAACACCTTGGCCAGCGGCTGCGCCAGATAGAGCTGGCCATTGCCACCCTCCACCTTGGGCATCGCCTCGAGCGCCGTCTCGACGCCGAGCTTGACGTCGCGGACATTGCCGCCGGCACGCTCGATCAGCGACGCGGCCAGGCCCTCGTCATCGTCGACGAGGACTTTCAGAATGTGTTCGGGAGTGAATTGCTGGTGGTTCCGGGAGAGCGCCATCGTCTGCGCGGACTGGATAAAGCCGCGCACGCGCTCGGAGTATTTCTCGAGGTTCATATTTGTCTCCTTCCATCACCGGCCCGCTTTGCGGCACCGGATCAGATTGCGGTGACGGACCCGCCCATTCGAGCCGGATCCTGTTCAGGCCAGATATGGTGCACGGACCCTGGCCCCTCAAGACGTCGCGACATGGCAGGTGCATAATATTCCACGTCAGCCCAAACGAAAACGGCGGAGATTTCTCTCCGCCGTCCAATGCCTTGAAATGCCGTTCGCTCAATTGTCGATGTCGGAAACCACGGGTTCGGCACTGCCGCTGTCGACCGGAGCCGCCGCTGTCTCGCCCGCAGCCCCATTTTCGCTGCCGCCCTCGACTTGATCGGCATTGGTGCGCGGACGGCGCGGACGCCGTGGGCGGCGGGCAGCACCGCTCTCGGCGGCCGCCTCATTGAGTTCGGCCTGGGCGGCCAGACCTGCCGGTGAAAAATTCTCGAACCGTGGAACCGGCTCGGCTGCCGCGACAGTCTCGGACGGCGAAGCGGGCTCTGCCTGAACTTCTGTCTGCCCCGAGGCCTCGTTGCGCTGCTGCTGGCCGCCTTGTTCGGCTGAAGAAGCATAATCGCGCTGGCCGCTCTGGCCGTAGCCGCCGTTAGGGCGGCGATCGCGATGACGCCCGCCATTGTTGTCGCGGCCGCTATTGTTGCGCCCGCCACTGTCGCGGTTGTCACGACCGCTTTCCCGGTTCAGCGTAACTTCCGCTGGCATGCCCTCGATCACTGGCTGAGGGCCGGCGCCATGGTTGACCACCGGAATTTGCGCATCGGAACCGGCATTGCCGCTGCTATTGCCTGCCCCGCTATTGCCTGCCCCGCTGTTGACGGCCCCGCTGTTGACGGTATTGTCAAACTCGTCGCGATCCTCATCGCCGTCCTCGTCGAACTCGTCGCGCGACTGCTGGACGTTCTGGATCGGCATCTGCGCCTGCGCGGCGGCGATGATGCGGTTGTAGTGTTCGGCGTGCTGGAGATAGTTCTCCGCCATCACCCGGTCGCCGGAGCTGTGCGCGTCACGGGCAAGGGTGGCGTATTTTTCGGCGATCTGCTGAGCCGATCCACGGATTTTCACGTCCGGGCCGTTGCTCTCGTAATTGCGCGTTAGCGGATTCGGACCCTTGCGGTTGTTGTTATTGCTATTGTTATTGTTGTTCCCACCGCCGCCGCCATTGTTGTTGCGACCGCGCATGCGCCTGTTCTGCTGTTGTGGCCTCATTCGACTCTCTTCATCTTGAAATTTTCGAAAAACTCTTCACGAACGGAGGCGCTCATGCAGCCAACCGTTTCGTTTCTTCACCGGCGTTCGCCCGCATCGATTGCGTTGGCGCCACGTGTCATCCTGTTCCGGTTACATCACTTGCCGGACGATTCCCGCACGAAGCTTGGGCGTCGTTTGCGCAAGAAGGCAGCTATTTCCAAGGAAACCGAATCGCTAAGAGCACTGCCTGCTTCGTCTCATCCGGTAAGGCGACCCTAGCCGCATTCCCCGGTATTGCCAAGCGCTTTTTTTGCACTGCGTCAAGACGTTGCCCGTTGAAAAACAAGAACCCTGTCGTTTCCGCCGAGATCGCCAAACACCTCGCCGGCCGTGTAACCGGCCGCGCGAAATATATCGTTGACGTCGTTGCTTTGTGTGTGGCCGATCTCGACCGCAATCCTGCCTTCGGCTTCCAGAAACCTTGCCGCCTCGGCGGCGATGATCCTGTAGGGGTTCAGCCCATCCACGCCGCCATCCAAGGCAATACGCGGGTCGAAATCGCGGACTTCGTCCTGCAGATTTCCAATCTCTTGAGTTGGTATATAGGGAGGGTTTGCGGCAATTACATGGTACCGGCCGGAAACTTTTTCGAACCAGTCCGACTGAACCGTCGTGAACCGGCCGCCGAGCCCGAATTGCCCGGCATTGCGGGCTGCCATTGCCAGCGCGCCGGCGGAAATGTCGACACCGGTGGCGGTCGCGGTCGGCACGACGCTCAGCAGCGCCAGGGCGATCGCGCCGGTCCCGGTGCCGAGATCGAGGATGCGGCATGCCCCCTTCCGCGCGACCATTGCCTTGACGAAAGGCAGCACCGCCTCGACCAGCGTTTCGGTGTCCGGCCGCGGCTCCAGCGTCTCCGGCGACAGCGACAGGCGCAAACCGTAGAATTCGCGATAGCCGAGGATGCGATGCACCGGTTCGCCATCGGCTCGCCGTCTCAGGGCGCCGTCGATCGCGGCGATGGCGTCGCCGTCGATCTTGCGCCCGGGGTCGGCACTGGCCTGGGTGCGCGTCGTGCCGGAATAGTGCTCGACGATCAGCCGCGCATCGAGCGAGGGATCATCGATACCGGCTGCGGCAAGCCGTGTCCGCGCTTCCCGCAGCAGTGGTCCCAGCGCCTCGGGCAGATGGTCAGCCATCGAGGCCGATATCGGCCAGCAGCTTCGACTGGTGATCGGCGATCAGCGCGTCGACGATTTCGTCGAGTTCACCCATCATCACCCGGTCGAGCTTGTAGAGCGTCAGGTTGATGCGATGGTCGGTGACGCGGCCTTGCGGAAAATTGTAGGTGCGGATGCGCTCCGAGCGGTCGCCCGAACCGACCTGCGACTTGCGCGATTCGGAACGCTCCTCGTCCGCCTTGCTGCGCTCCATGTCGTAGAGCCGGGCACGCAGGATCTGCATGGCCTTGGCCCGGTTCTGGTGCTGCGACTTCTCCGCCTGAACCACCATGATGCCGGTCGGCAAATGGGTGATGCGGACCGCGGAATCGGTGGTGTTGACGTGCTGGCCGCCGGAGCCGGAGGCGCGCATGGTGTCGATGCGGATGTCCTCGGCCCTGATGTCGATGTCGACCTCTTCCGCTTCCGGCAGCACGGCGACGGTGGCGGCGGACGTGTGGATGCGCCCGCTGGCCTCGGTTGCCGGCACACGCTGGACGCGATGCACCCCGGACTCGAATTTCAGATGGGCGAACACACCCTTGCCTGAGATCGTGGCGATGATTTCCTTGAAGCCGCCGGCATCGCCGTCGCTCGCCGATACCGTTTCGAACCGCCAGCCGCGTTCGGCGGCGTAGCGCTCATACATGCGAAACAGGTCGCCGGCGAAGAGTGCTGCCTCATCGCCACCGGTGCCGGCGCGAATTTCGAGGATGGCGTTCTTGTCGTCGGCGGCATCCCTGGGCAGGAGCAGGATCTGGATGTCCTTCTGCAGCGCCTCGATGCGCTCCTCGACGCCGGGCAGATCGGCTTCGGCGAGCGCCCGCATCTCGACGTCGGTGCCCTTGTCGGCGAGCATCGCTTCGAGATCGGCCTGCTCATGCTCGGCCGAGCGCAATTCCCTGACCTTGGCCACCATCTCCTGCAACTCGGCATATTCGGATGCCATCTTCACATAGGCATCCGGCGCCGGTCCGGCCGACATCTGCGCTTCGAGCATCTCGAAACGCTTGACGACTTGATCCATACGATCGCGGGGCAAATTGACCATGATGAGGGTGCTACAACGGGATCGAGCGGTCGTCGGCGAAGGCCTGCAGCAGCGCCCGCATCGGCAGCCCTTGCGCCGGCGCCATCAGATTGTCGTCGAAGAAAGCCTCCAGCTTCTCCAGCGGCAGCTCCGTCAGCATCGCCTTGACCGGACCGATCGAAGCTGGCGACATCGAGATCGAGCGGAAACCAAGCCCGATCAGCGCCATCGCCGAGATCGGCTTGCCGGCGAGTTCACCGCACAGGGTGACGGGCGTATGATTGCGGGCGCCGGCGTCGGCGATCTGCTTGAGCACGCGCAGGAACGGCGCCGACAACGTATCGAAGCGGTTGGCCAGTTGCGTGTTGCCGCGGTCGACCGCCATGACGAACTGGAAAAGATCGTTCGACCCGACCGAGACGAAGTCGACCGCCTTCATCAGTTCGTCGAGCTGGAACAGAAGCGACGGCACTTCCAGCATGGCGCCCAGTTTGAGACTGGTCGGCAGGTGGTGGGCGAAGCGTGAGAGGTGCCGCACCTCGCGGTCGATGATTTCGCGCGCCTGGGCGATTTCGCCAAGCTCGGTCACCATCGGCAGCATCAGCTTGAGCTCACGCCCGCCGCTGGCCTTGAGCAAGGCGCGTATCTGTGTGCGCAGCAAGCCCGGCCGGTCGAGCGTCAGGCGGATTGCCCGCCAGCCGAGTGCCGGATTCTCTTCCTGGATCGCACCCTTGAAGTAGGGCAGCACCTTGTCGCCACCAATGTCGATGGTGCGGAAGGTGACCGGCTTGCCGCGTGCGGCCTCGAGCACGTCGCGATAGAGCTTTTCCTGGGCTTCGGCGCGTGGAAAGGTCGAGGCGACCATGAACTGCAGTTCCGTGCGAAACAAGCCAATGCCGGCAGCGCCCGCCTCCGCTAACTGCGGCAGGTCGACGGCTAGCCCGGCATTCATCAGCAGGTCGACCTGGACACCGTCCCTGGTCGTCGATGGCTTCTTGCGCAGCTCGCGGTAGACCTCCTGCCGGCGCGCCCGGAACCGCACTTTTTCGGCATAGGCGGCTTCGAGATCGGATTGCGGCCGCAGATGGATCGCGCCTTCCTCGCCGTCGACGATGATGGCATCGCCGTTTTCCGCCATGGAAACGGCGCCCTTCATCTGGCCGGCGACGGGAATGCCCATGGCCCGCGCGACGATGACGACGTGGCTGGTCGCCGCGCCATCCTCGAGCACGAGGCCACGCAGCTTGTCGCGGGGATAGTCGAGCAGTTCAGCCGCGCCCATCGAGCGGGCGACGATGATGGCGTCCTTCGGCAGCGAGGCCGCGACATCCTCGGGCCCACGTCCCATCAGCTGGCGCAACAGCCGGTTGGCGAGATCGTCGAAATCGCTCATCCGCTCACGCAGATAAGGATCGGTCATGTGCAGCATGCGGGCGCGCATGTCGCTCTGAACTTTTTCCACCGCCGCTTCCGCTGTCAGGCCGTTGCGGACCGCCTCTTCCAGCCGCCGGACCCAGCCGCGGTCGTTGGCGAACATGCGGTAGGCTTCCAGCACCTGGCGATGCTCGCCCTCGAACGCGACATCGCGGCGCTCCAGCATGTCGTCGATCGAGAGCCTGAGCGAACCGAGCGAGGCTTCGAGCCGCCGGACCTCTTCCTCGCTGTCCTCATTGAACAAATTGGTGACGACGATGCGCGGCTCATGCAGCACGACATGGCCAAGCCCGACGCCGTCGTTGAAGGACAGGCCGGTGAAGCTGACAGGCCGGCGCAGGTCGAGTTCGAGACCAGGCCGGGTCAGCCGCGCCAGATCGCCGGTGGCGATCATCTCGGCGATGACCATGGCCGTGGTTTCCAGCGCCTCGACCTCGTCGTCGCGGTAGTGGCGCATGGTCTTGTTCTGCACAACCAGGACGCCCAGCGTGCGCCCTGCCCGCAGCACCGGGACGCCGAGGAAGGAATTGTAGATCTCCTCCCCAGTCTCCGGCAGGTAGGCGAAGGCCGGGTGTTCCTGCGCGTTGGACAGGTTGAGCGGCCTGGCACTCGCCGCGATCGTGCCGACCAGGCCTTGCCCCAGCCGCAACTGCGCCAGGTGGACGGCGTTCGGGTTCAGACCTTCGGTGGCGTAGAGTTCGAGCACCGAATCGGCGCGCAGCACATAGAGCGAGCAGACTTCGGCAACCATGTTGGAGGCGATGTCGCGCACGATCCGGTCAAGCCGCTCCTGCGGCTCCAGCGGCTCCTGCATGAGCTCGCGGAGCCGTTTCAGCAAAACGCGCGGGCCGCTGGCCTGGTCACGCATCGCGGCTTCTTCTCCAATGAAACACTTGCCGGCGCAGTTTCCGCCGCGGCCGGCATGCACGCAACAACTGATTCAGTCTTGCTACTGCTTATCCAGACCGTAGACGGAATGCAAAGTGCGAACCGCAAGTTCCGTATACGGACCGTCGATCAGTATCGAAATCTTGATCTCGGAGGTGGTGATGGCGCGGATGTTGATCGCCTTGTCGGCCAGAGCCTTGAAGGCGGTGGCGGCAACACCTGCATGGCTCCTCATGCCGATGCCGATGACCGAAACCTTCGACATGCCGGCTTCCGACTGCACGACATCATAGCCGATCTCGGCTTTCAGCCGGTCGAGCACGGCCAGCGCCTTGTCGACATCGCCCGACGGCACGGTGAAGGTCATGTCGGTCAGCTTGCCGTCCTCGGAGATGTTCTGGACGATCATGTCGACATTGATGTTGGCTTCGGCCAGGGGACCGAAGATGCCGGCGGCGACGCCTGGCCGGTCGCCGACACGGCGCAGCGAAATCTGCGCTTCGTCCTTGGCGTAGGCAATTCCGGTGACGACCTGCTGTTCCACGATCTCTTCCTCGTCGCAAATGAGCGTTCCCGGAGGATTGAGCAAATCCCCCATTCCGGGCGCATCGGGATCGTCGAAGGACGATCGCACGAAGGTACGCACCCTGTGCACCATGGCAAGCTCGACCGAACGCACCTGCAGAACCTTGGCGCCGAGCGAGGCCATTTCAAGCATTTCCTCGAACGATATCTTGGCCAGCCGCCGCGCCTTGGGCTCGATGCGCGGATCGGTGGTGTAGACCCCGTCGACGTCGGTGTAGATGTCGCAGCGGTCGGCCTTGACCGCGGCGGCGATCGCCACGGCGCTGGTGTCGGAGCCGCCGCGGCCAAGCGTTGCGATGCGGTTGTCCGGCCCGATGCCCTGGAAACCGGCGATGACAGCCACCTGCCCCTCGCCGAAGCGCTTGACAAGGAAGGCTCCGTCGATGTCGAGAATGCGCGCCGCGCCATGCGCGTTGTCGGTCTTGATCGGGATCTGCCAGCCTTGCCAGGAGCGCGCATGCACGCCCATGTTCTGCAAGGTGATGGCAAGCAGGCCGGCCGTGACCTGTTCGCCGGAAGCGACGACCGCGTCATATTCGCGTGCGTCGTGCATCGGCGAGGCTTCGCGCGTCCAACCGACCAGTTCATTGGTCTTGCCGGCCATCGCCGAAACCACCACCGCCACCTCGTGGCCGGCATCGACTTCGCGTTTGACGTGACGCGCCACATTGCGGATGCGGGCGATGTCGGCGACGGAGGTTCCGCCGAATTTCATCACGATACGCGCCATGGAAGCGAAATGCCTTTGACTGGAGCCGGCCCGAGGCCGAAAACGGAAGAAAAGCGCCCGGCTGGCGCCGGCCGCTCAATGCGCGGCCTCCTTAACCAAATGAGCAAGGTTTCGCAAGGCTGACGGCGGATTGCGTAACAACACGACATATTGCCTTCCAGGCCGGTGCCGCTTACCAAATGCTGCCCGCGGGAATTCCTCTTGGTTCGGCATAACAGATGATTGCTCGTCTTCGGCGCACCATGCGACTGCAATCGCTCCCGATTATCGCCGGCTTCGCCGCGCTGGCGCTGATCGTCGGCGCCCGTGCCGTGCTCGTCGAGAGCCAGAGGGCCAATCGTGCCGCCGCGCGCGAGACAATCGAATACCAGGAGCAGCTTTCCGGGCTGCTTTCACTGGCGCAAGACGCCGAGAGTGGTCAGCGCGGCTACCTGCTGACAGGTGAAAAATCCTATCTGGAGCCTTATCGGAAGGCCATCGAGGCAATTCCTGGACAACTGGCGCGGATCGAGAGCGCGGCCGCTCCCGATGATCAGATCATCCAGCAGATCAGCCACATCAAGGCAGCGCTTTCGCAACAGCAGGCCGAACTGGCCGAGACCATAGCTCTCTACGATCGAGGCGACGCGGCAAAGGCCCTGCAACTGGTCCGCGGCGGCCAGGGCAAGTCAGCCATGGACGAAATCCGCGCCAGCATGGATACGATCCGGCGTATCGGCGCGGCCGCGGTGGCCGCGCGCGACGAGCATACCGATCGGGTCGAGGCCTGGTTGCGCATCGGCTCGCTGGCTGCGTTGCTGGGGATTTTCCTGCTTGGTGTCTACACTATCCGTCAATCCCGCCGCCGCTTCCGCGAGGTGCTCGTCGCCCAGGAAGAGCTGATGCGCAAGAACATCGAGCTCGGCAATGAGATCCAGACGCGTGAAAATGCCGAATCCCAGATACGCCAGATGCAGAAGATGGAAGCCGTCGGGCAGTTGACCGGTGGGATCGCCCACGACTTCAACAACATGCTGGCGGTCATCCTCAGCGCCATGAACCTTGCCCAGCGCAAGCTGAAGCGGGGCGAACATGACATTGAAAAGCTCGTCGAGGCCGCGACGGACGCGGCCAGCCGTGCGGCCAATCTGACCTCCCGCCTGCTTGCCTTCTCCCGTCTGCAGCCTCTGGCGCCGCAGGTTGTCGACACCAACCGGCTGTTGACCGGCATGTCCGATCTTCTGCGCCGTGCCCTGGGTGAAGGCATCCGCATCGAAACCGTGCTGGCGGGCGGCCTGTGGAAAATCCACGCCGATCCCAACCAGCTCGAGAACGCGATCCTCAATCTGGCCGTCAATGCCCGCGATGCCATGGACAATGACGGCAAGCTGACCATCGAGACCGTCAACAGCCACCTCGACGAGGCCTATGCATCGACGCACGCTGACGTCGCGCCTGGCCAATACGTGATGATCGCGGTTACCGACACCGGTGCGGGCATGTCGCCCGAGATCATCACCAGGGCCTTCGAGCCCTTCTTCACGACCAAGCCGGTCAACAAGGGCACGGGGCTTGGGCTGAGCCAGGTGTTCGGCTTCGTCAAACAGTCGGGCGGCCACGTCAAGATCTACTCGGAGCCCGGCGAAGGCACGACGATCAAGATCTATCTGCCCCGACTTTTCGGACCTGAGGAGCCGGCGGTTCCAGCCGGGCGCGACAAGGGCGCCGCCACGGTCACCGAGACGATCCTCGTCGTCGAGGACGACGCCCGCGTGCGGGCTTCCACGACGGACGTCATGCGCGAACTCGGCTACACCGTCATCCACGCGGCAGGCGGACAGGAGGCCCTTCAGAAGCTCGCCGCGACACCCGGCATCGCCCTGCTTTTCACCGACATCGTCATGCCGGTGATAAACGGCCGCAAGCTCGCCGAGGAAGCGCTCGCGCGCCAGCCCGGGCTGAAAGTCGTCTTCACCACCGGCTTCACAAGGAACGCCGTGATACACAACGGCGTGCTCGACCATGACGTGCACTTCCTGGCCAAGCCGTTCACCATCGATCAACTGGCAGCGAAGCTGCGCGACGTGCTGGACACGAAATAGGCGGCGCCGGAACTCGCATCATCCTGACGCAGTCACTCTTGTCCACAGGCCGGGGTAGTCGACAACGAAGCCGTGCGGCGAGACGCCGAGGATTTCGTCATAGCCGAATAAGGGCGCGGCGTAGGCGTAGCGCGTCTCATCAAGACGCCGATAGGTCTGTTCGAGACGCACCATTTCCAGTCTGGGAAAGGTCAGGTAAGCAGCCGGAGCGGGCGTCGTTGCGCCGATGCCAAGATCGAACCGGCGGATCGCAAGCAGATTCGACGCGGGCGTGAAACCGAGGTCGACGTCGATAAGACCGGTCACATCATGTTGCGGTTCGCCGTTCAGCATCCACCGGCCGTCGGAATCCCGTTCGATCGCGTGGTGCAGCCTGTTACCGCCCAGAAAGCCGCTGACGCGCGCCGACTGAGTACGCCAACCGGTATCGCAGTCTACCCGATAGGCAAGGCAGCATGGCTTGTCGTCCTGGATGAAGATGGCCTGCCCCTCGAGGCTGTGACCGCTATCGGTCCGCGAAAGCAGGCATCCGTCATGCCCTTCGAGGTCTAGCCTCCGCCAAAGGATCGAAACCGGCGTCGCTGTCATCGCTCACTCCTCTGGTTCAAAACGATGCTTCCCATTCGTCCGCGAGGCCGATCGTGTTTCATGGCGATGCTCGGCAGCTGACATGGCCTGACATGGAGCGCCGCGATGTCAGCAGGGGAAAATGTTGCCTTGACATTCGATGCCTCACGCCCGACTTCCTAGCGTCCGAGGAGACCAACCGATGCCTGAGCCCCGACGATCGACGATCGATGCCGGAGAAGTGGAACGCTTTTCCGCCCTTGCCGCCGAATGGTGGAACCCGAACGGCAAGTTTCGTCCGCTGCACAAATTCAACCCAATCCGGCTTTCCTATATCCGCGACCAGATCGCGGCGCGCTTCGGCCGCGACCCGCGCGCGGCGCGGCCGTTCGAGGGCCTGCGTATCCTCGACATCGGCTGCGGCGGCGGGCTTTTGTGCGAGCCGATGGCGCGGCTCGGCGCCGAGGTGGTCGGAGCGGACGCCTCCGAAACAAACATAGAAGTGGCGAAACTGCATGCCGCCGAAGGCGGTCTGAGCATCGACTATCGCGCCACGACGGCAGAAGATCTCGCCGAGGCCGGCGAGAAATTCGATGTCATCCTCAACATGGAAGTGGTCGAACATGTCGCCGACATCGACCTGTTCGTCGCCAAATGCGGCGAGATGGTCAAGCCCGGCGGCATCATGTTCGTGGCCACCATCAACCGCACGTTGAAGGCGCTCGGCCTGGCCATCATTGGTGCCGAATATGTGTTGCGCTGGCTGCCGCGCGGTACCCATCAGTTCGGCAAGCTGGTGCGCCCGGAAGAGCTGGAAAAGGCGCTTGGCGGCGCCGGCCTGACCATCATCGACCGCACCGGCGTCACCTACAATCCGCTTGCCGACCGCTGGTCGCGTTCGAAGGACATGGACGTCAACTACATGGTGCTGGCGGAAAAGGGATCGGTCTGAACGGCCAATCCTCAGCCGCCGCCGATACCCACAGCCCGAGCCCGGCGGCGACGCCGGCGAAATAAGCCCGAACCCGTCAGGCTTTCTGGCTCTGCGCCTTTGTGGTGATGAACACGCCGGCGGTGATGATGACGGCGCCGATCCAGGTCAGCAGCTGATAGTGTTCGCCAAGGAAGATCGTACCGGCAAACAGCCCGACGGCCGCCGCGACATAGCCAATCTGGCTGAGATAGACCGGACCGCCCACCGCCTGCAGCCGGAAGAAGAAAGCAAACATCGCCGATGCCGAGGCCATCTGCGCCACCACGGTGAGCTGCACGGTGCCGAGTTGGATGAAGGCCTTGCCGCCAAGCAAGATCAGGATGCCGACGAGCAGCATCGTCGCGGACGCCAAATGGCTGCCGACCGCGAGTTCGATAGGACCGGTTCCTTCCGGCCAGTCGATGGTGCGGTAGATGTTGCCGGCAGCGAGACTGACAGGAATGAGCAGGCCCAGGACGACCCAGAAGATTTCGGCCGGCTGGCCGGCCTCGCCGCGCGTCACCGCCACCATGACCGCGCCGACGAAGCCGACGGCGATGCCGATGATGCCCAGCATGTTGGGGCGCCGCACACCGAGCAGGATTGAAAACACCAGCGTGACGACCGGCGACAGCGTGAACATGATGCCGGTGTAGCCGGCGCCCAGATGCGGAATGGCCGAAAACATCAGGAGATTGGGGACGGCATAAGACACCGCGGCGGTGACGAAGAAATAGCGCAGTTTGTGCCCGGTGAGCCGGATGCGCTGGCCGCGCAGCAGCAATACGACGAGAAGCACACCGCCGGCGCCGAGCGAGATGACGAAGGCCCAGACCATGGCCGGCACGCCGGCCGCCGTGGCGAGCTTGCCGAAAGGCAGCGTCAGGCCAAGCAGGCCGCCGGTGACGACCAGCAGGCCGAGCGCCGAATCCCAGAGAAGCTTCATCATCGAGCCCTGTCGCGTGCGGCCCTTGGCCGGCATTGCATCTTCGGGTAAGATAGTGGAAAGATTCTTAGCGTCAAGATACATTATGGTGAGATAGATGGACCGTGCAGGGAAAGCCATCGAGCAATGGCAGCGGGAACGACCGGACCTGGACGTGTCGCCGATGGCGGTGATCGGGCGCTTGAACGAGGTCTCCGCGCTGATCGCGCGCGAGCGCCTTGCGCCGCTCTTTGCCCGTTTCGGACTGCAGGCGGGAGAGTTCGATGTGCTGGCGACGCTGCGCCGTTCAGGCTCGCCTTACGCGCTGACCCCGACAGCGCTTTATGAAGCGACGATGGTGACCTCCGGGGCCATGACCAACAGGCTGGATCGGCTCGAAACATCCGGATTGATCCAGCGCGCGCCACACCCCAACGACCGGCGCGGCATCGTCGTGCGGTTGACCGAAAAGGGGCTCGCCTTGATCGACGAAGCTGTTGCCGCCCACGTGGCCAATGAGCACCAGATCCTGTCCGGCCTGACACAGACCGAACGAGAAACACTTTCGCGTCTGCTGGAAAAACTGATCGGCAGCGTAAGCTAATTGCTAGCTAGTTCCGGTCGTCCGGAAACACCGGGATCGGCATGAAATCGACGCCGTCCTCGGCCAGGCCCTTGGCCTCTTCCAGCGTCGCCTCGCCATAGATGCCGCGGGCATCGGTTTCGCCGAAATGGATCTTGCGCGCTTCCTCGGCGAACTTGTCGCCGACATAGTCGGCATTCTCGCGCACCTTCTCGGCCATCGCCTTCAGTTGTGCCATGGCCTGCTTCTGCGCCTCGCCCATGGCAAGTGCTATGGTTTCCTGCTTGCGGGCCGTGGAAACGGCGGGCGCCATCAGGGCCTTCTCGACCTTGTGCGAGCCGCAGCTGGGGCAATCGACAAAGCCGCGCTTCTTCTGCGTGTCGAAATCGCCATTGCTGCGAAACCAGCCCTCGAACTCGTGCTCGTTTTCGCAGATGAGGGAAAAGCGGATCAAGAGGCGGCACCCCTGAGACGCGGCGCCTCGCCGGCGTTGATGGTGAAATCCCGCGCATTTTTCAAATTGGGGATCTTCTTGCGCGCGGCAATCGACTGCGCCGGGTCGATCTCGGCAACGATCACGTCAGGTTCGTCATGCGCGGCTTCCGCGATGATGCGGCCCCACGGATCGACGATCAGCGAATGCCCATAGGTCTCGCGGCCGTCCTCGTGCAGACCGCCTTGCGCGGCGGCTACGACAAAGGCGCCGTTCTCGATGGCGCGTGCTCTGAGTAGCACATGCCAGTGCGCCTCGCCGGTCTGGCGGGTGAAGGCGGCCGGCACGGAAAGCAGGTCGGCGCCGGCCATCGCCTCGGCGCGGAACAGTTGCGGAAAACGCAGATCGTAGCAGACGGCAAAGCCGAGCTTAGCACCCCCGATCCCGGTGACGACGGCCTCTGTGCCGGGCTCGTAGGCGGCCGATTCACGCCAGCTCTCGCCATTGTCGAGATCGACGTCGAACATGTGGACCTTGTCGTAGGTGGCGAGCGTCGCGCCATCGGGTCCGAACAGGAGCGCGCGGTTGGCAAGCTTGCCGTCGGCGCGCAGGATGGCGGTCGAGCCGATATGCAGGTACACGCCGAGTTCGCGCGCCAGCCTGCGCGCCGTCGAGACGATGATGTCCTTGTCCTCGGAGGTGAAGGAGGCGGCGCGCGCCTGCTTGTCGCGGATCAGCGCGCCGGTCATCTCCGGCGTCTGGATATAAGTCGCGCCCTGGACTGCCGCCTCGCGCACCATCCGCTCCATATCGGCCGCATTGCGCTCGGGGCTCTCGCCTGAACGCATCTGCACTGCCGCTGCCTTGAAGACACCCATTGTCACCCCCTCAAATCGACGCGCCGTTGGCGAGCAGTTTGTCCAGCCGGCCTTCCGCCTCCAGTTCATGGAGGTCGTCGCAGCCGCCGACATGCGTGTCGCCGATGAAAATCTGCGGAAAGGTCGTGCGCCCGTGAGCCCGCGACATCATCTCCTGGCGCAGTTCCGGCGAGAAGGACGCGTCGTGCTCGGTATAGGCGACGCCTTTGCGCTCCAGCAGCCGCTTGGCCGCCGTGCAGTAGCCGCACATCATACGCGTATAGATCGTGACATCGACCATGACGAATTCCGCTTCCGTTGCCGACTTATATAGTCGCGGACTCGTCCGCCCGGAAGTCCCCCGGTAACACGCGGGCAAAGGTCAGCACGTCGACGGCGGCGGCGCCTCCCTTTTTCAGCGCCTTGGTGGCGGCACGGACGGTTGCACCGGTGGTGTAGACATCGTCGATCAGAAGCACCCTGCGGCCGGCAATCTCGATCTCGGCCTCGGCGGGCACGCGAAAGGCGGCGCGCACGTTCTCCTCGCGCTCGTGCCGCTCCAGCCCCACCTGCTGGCGGGTGAGTTTCACGCGATGCATGGCGGAAGGCGCGAAAGATAGCCCGCTGAGCTCGCAAACCGCGCGCGCCAGTTCCGCCGATTGGTTGAACCGCCGCCTGAAAAAACGGCGCCAATGCAGCGGCACAGGCACCACCACATCCGCGTCGGCGATGAGGTCGGCGCCCACGCGGACCATCCAGCGCGCCATCCAGGGAGCGAGATCGGTGCGATCCTGATATTTCAGCCCTTGCACCATCTGGCGGGCGACGCCGGAATAAGCGACCGCTGCCCGCGCCCGCTCAAAGGGCGGCGGATCGGCGATCGCCTCCGCCGACAGAAAACCCTCGCCCATGTGATGGGTGAACGGCGTGCCCATTACCGGGCACCAGGGCCGCTCCAAGAGCCGCAGCTTCGGCCAGCAGGCGCCGCACAGCACGCCGGGCTGCGAGACCTGCCGGCGGCAACCGGCGCAGACCGGCGGAAACAGGATACGCGCCGGCCAGCCAAGAGCCGACCGGGCTGCCGACCCGGCCAGCTTCCTGATCTCGTCGGACTTGATCTTGGGCATCGGATCGGCCACGTGGTTGGTTTCTCGTCGCCACCATACGAACCATATCAGGGCGCGGATATACAAGGACCCATCCCTTGCAACCTATAATGGATACCTCTGTTTGGTTGACGCACAAACGGCGTGCGCTCATCCATCCGGTTGACGGTGCCGACTTCCTCATGCATCGCGCCGCCGAGGACCTTGCCGACCGGCTGGGCGCCGTCGAGCGCAGGTTCGCCAAGGCGGCGGTGCTGTTTTGCCAGACCTCGGCTGCGGCCGACGTCCTTGCGCGGAGCGACAAGGTAGCCGACATCGCCCGTGTCGAGGCGGATGCGGCTTTCCTGAATGGTGCCGCCGGCCTGATTGCGCCGCTGGAGACCGTGCCGTTCGAGCCGCAAGGTCTCGATCTGGTGGTGTCGCTTTTGTCGCTGCAGACGATGAACGACATCCCGGGCATGCTGATCCAGATCCGCCGCGCCCTGCGACCGGACGGACTTTTCCTTGGCGCCTTCGCAGGCGCCGGCACGCTTGCGGAACTGCGCGAAAGCCTGCTTGCCGCGGAGACCGAGCTCTACGGTGGCGCCAGCCCGCGCGTCATCCCGTTCACCGATGTGCGCGATGCCGGCGCACTGCTGCAGCGCGCCGGTTTCGCATTACCGGTCGCCGACGTCGAGACGGTGACCGTGCGCTATGCCAACTTGTTTGCGCTGATGGCCGATCTGCGTGCCATGGGCGAAACCACCGCGCTTACCGACCGCAGCCGGCGGCCGGGGTCACGAAGGCTGTTTGCCCGCGCCGCGGAAATCTACGCCGAACGCTTTTCCGATCCCGATGGTCGCATCAGGGCAAGCTTCTCGATTGTCTGGATGTCCGGCTGGGCGCCCGACGCGTCGCAGCAAAAACCGCTGAAGCCCGGTTCCGCCAAGGTTTCGCTAAAGACAATATTAGAGAAGCCTGAAGGACACTGACCCGTTCGCGGGCATCGGCCCAGAGCAATCCAGGAAACTGCGTAGCGGTTTTCCCCGGGAAAACGCGTAGCGCTTTTCCCGGGAAAACGCGTAGCGCTTTCCCTTGCGGAATTGCGTGAAAACAGGAGTTAGAGCGGTCCAGCGGTTCTATCAAACAATGACCGCGCTACTGGGCGAAGGCGTTGGCAAGTCTACTGGAATTGTCGCTGAACAACCAAGTGATCGCGTTGAAGACCTGATTGATGCCGCCGACGATCGTCAGCGACAGCACGGCAATGATCAGGCCATATTCGATGGCCGTGGCCCCGTTTTCGTCCTTCAGAAAGCGTAGCAGCACTGTTTTCATCACGTTCATCCCTCTTGCCGCAACCCTACCGCCGACCTGTTAAGAAAGGTTAACGGCACAGGCTTAACAGGCGATGAAATCGCCGCCTTTTGGAAATGTCTTAACCTTGTCAGCAGTCGCCACTGCTTTTGCCATCGGAGCGGATAATGCAGACCCCACCGGGCTCGGCCTGCAGCACGCTGCGGCGCACTGTATAGGTGCTGCGATGGCTGATCGAACCCGTAGCCGTCATGTCGAGGCCGGGGAAATCTTCGCGGGCCGATTGCGAGCGCGTCTGACTGTCGAGGAAGGGGGTCGCGATCAGCGCCAGCGCCACCGCGGCCGATCCGAACAGCAACGTGACCCGCAGGACGCCCATGCCGGCATCGGCGGCACGAAAACCGCGGTCGGGCCGGATCGTATCCCAATCCCTGTCCAGGCTCATTCTATCGCTCCCCAGCGCATGGCGGCGGCCGTACCAGAACGGCCATCCATCAATTTTTCATGATGAGATAAATCTTCCATTAACGCTGACTGACATGGACCGTGGTCCAATCAGCTCTCAGAGGAGATCGATCAGGAAGGGAATCAATGGCGCGTCGGCCGGCGGCATCGGATAGTCGCGCATCCGTTTCGGCCGCACCCATTTCAGCGCCTGCCCTTCCCTCGGCTGGGCGATGCCGCGGAAGCGGCGGCAGACAAACAGCGGCATCAGCAGATGGAAGTCGTCATAGGAATGGCTGGCGAAGGTCAGCGGCGCCAGGCATGGGATCTCGGTTTCGATGCCGATCTCCTCATGCAGTTCACGGATGAGGCATTGTTCCGGCGTCTCTCCGGCTTCGACCTTGCCGCCGGGAAACTCCCAGAGGCCGGCAAGTTGCTTGCCTTGCGGCCGCTGCGCCAGCAGCACGCGACCGTCGGCATCGACCAGCGCGCAAGCGGCGACCAGGAGCAGGCGCTTGCCGCTGGATATCACATCATTCATGTCCGGGCGGCCGGCGGTAATGATAGCGATAGACTTCCTCGAAGCCGAGCGTGCGGTAGAGCGCCAGCGCCGGCGCGTTACCCGCCTCGACCTGCAGCCAGGCTTCCCGCGCGCCGCGCAGCCTCGCCCATTTCAGCGCCGACAGGATCAGGTTGCGGCCGTGGCCCTTGTTACGCGCCGTCTTGTCGGTGGCGACCTCGAACAGGCCGGCCAGATCGCCGTCATGCACGCAGATCAGCGTCGCCAGCGGCTCCGCCCCATCCTCGAGCGCGAACAGCCCGGCCTCGGGCTGGATAGCGCCGATGATCTCCGACAGGCCCGGCCGCAGCGATACGTCAGAGCCGCTGACCTTGAGCAATGCGCCGATGAAGCGGCTAATGTCCTTGAGCGGGATCTGGTCCATGGCGGCCTCGAGATGCGCGTCGGCCAACGGCAGCCGCATGACGAGCGATTCGTCGAACCGGCTCCAGCCCTCCTTGTCGAGATGGCTGGCAAGATCGGGCCCGGAGAGTGGCGACATGCGGAACGTCAACGGCCGGCCATAGGCATCGAAACGGCGGCTCGCCCGACCGATGCGGTCGGCGATGTGCTGGATGTCGCCGGGATCGAGCGGATTGACCGAGTTCAGCCGCTTGGCCGGATGGCCGGCGGTCAGGCGCACCACCCACGTGCCGTCATAGTGGACGGCGGCCGCGGGCCAGGCGCGAAAGCCGGCCGCCTCGTAGCGGCGCACTGTCGCGAGCATGCTTGCAGGATGACGCGAACCCAAGGCGATCAGCTCCGGTAGTCGCCGTTGATGGCGACATATTCCTTGGTGAGATCGCAGGTCCAAACCGTCGCCTTGCCACGGCCGATGCCGATATCGGCGCGGATGCGGATGTCGTCGCGTTTCATGTAGGCCGAGGTCGCTTCTTCCGAATAGCCGGGGTCGCGCTCGCCCTCATGCGCCAGCCGGTTGTCGCCGAACCAGATCGACAGCCGGTCGCGGTCCGCGGGCTCGCCGGCCTTGCCGACGGCCATGACAACGCGGCCCCAATTGGCGTCCTCGCCGGCGACCGCCGTCTTCACCAGCGGCGAATTGGCGATCGACAGCGCGATGCGCTTGGCCGAGCGGGCCGACTTGGCCCCGGTGACGGTGACCTCGACCTGCTTGCGGGCGCCCTCGCCGTCGCGCACCACCTGCAGCGCCAGCGACTTCAGCACCTTGCCGAGCGCCCGGCGGAACTGGCCAAGGCGGGCATCTCTGGGATCGGTGATTTCAGGCGCGCCACGCTTTGCCGCCTTGCCGGTGGCGAACAACAGCAGCGTGTCGCTGGTCGAGGTGTCGCTGTCGACGGTCACCGCGTTGAACGTCTTGGCCGTGCCGCGCGACAACAGGTCCTGCAGGACCGGTGCCGCGATCGGCGCGTCGGTGGCGATGAAGGACAGCATCGTCGCCATGTCGGGCGCGATCATACCGGCGCCCTTCGAAATGCCGTTGATGGTGACATCGGCGTCGCCGAGCTTGACCGTCTGCGTCGCCACCTTCGGATAGGTATCGGTGGTCATGATGGCCCTTGCCGCCTCGGTCCACAGGTCCGGCTTGCCGTCATTGACCAGCCCGGCGAGCAGATGGCTGAACTTGGTCGTGTCGAGCGGCTCGCCGATGACACCGGTCGAGGCGAGGAAAACCTCGGCTGCCGTGCAGCCGGCCGCCTTGGCCGCTGCTTCGCCCGTCATCGCGGTCGATTCGCGGCCTTTCTTGCCGGTGAAGGCGTTGGCGTTGCCCGAATTGACGACCAGCACCCGCGCCTTGCCGGTGCCAAGGTTCTGCCGGCAGAAATCGACCGGCGCCGAGGGACATTTCGACTTGGTGAACACGCCGGCGACCGCGGTACCGGCGTCGAACACCATGGCCAGGAGATCCGTACGGTTCTTGTACTTTATTCCCGCTTCGGCGGTGGCGATGCGCACCCCTTCGATTTCCGGCATTTTGGGGTATTTCTTTGGCGCGAGCGGCGAAATCGTCGTGGACATGGGACCTCGGGCGGGAAAATCGCAAGGGGAAGGCCGGTTTGCCCGATACGGCGCGCCGGTGCAAGCGCCGTTTTCGTCGCTCCCGCCAGGGCAAACACGTTAAGGATTAAGCTTGCATTTCAAATCTGTTGGCGTCGCCGGGGTCCATGGCGCTATGGTCCTCCCCATGGGCAGGCTTGCGATCCTCGCTTGGGTGCATTTCTGGGACTTTTGCTGCTACGCGCCGACGCCGAGCCGGCGCGGCGCGGCGCGTGGCGCTCGTCATCGGCAACGGCACCTATGCCGAGGCCGGCACGCTGGCCAATCCCGTCAACGACGCGCTCGACATCGCCGACAAGCTGCGTTCCACCGGCTTCGAGGTCATCGAAGGCAACGATCTCGGCAAGCGCGCGCTTGAACGCAGCATTGGCGAGTTCTCAGATACGCTCGAAGGTGCCGGCGTCGGGCTTTTCTATTATGCCGGCCACGGCCTGCAGGTCGAAGGCCGCAACCATATCGTGCCGGTAGACGCCAGGCTCGACATGCCGGTGAAGCTGCAGCTCGAAGCAGTGCCGATCGACGAAGTCCTCGACATCATGGAACAACAGACCAAGGTCAGCCTGGTCTTCCTCGATGCCTGTCGCAACAACCCGTTTTCCCGCAGCTTGAGCCGCACCGCCTCCACCCGCTCCGCGGCGGCGCTGGCGGGTCTGGCGCAGTTCGATTCGACGTGCGGCTCATTCATCGCCTTTTCGACCGCGCCGGGTGCTGTCGCCATGGACGGCAGCGGGCGCAACTCGCCCTTCGCTCAGGCCCTGCTGCGCCACATCGCCGAACCCGGCCAAAGCATCAACGACATGATGATCGCGGTGCGCCGCGACGTGGTTTCGCAAACCCGCGATGCCCAGCGCCCCTGGGAGCAGGGCTCGCTGCTCGAACGCTTCGAATTTGTGCCCGGCGAAGGACCGGAAAAAACGCCTGCGCCGGCCACGCCACCCGCGCCCTCGACGCAAGTGGCTACGCTCGAGCGTTCGGTCGGCGACGACAAAAGCGCGATCGAGAAATTCTTGCGCGACGACGACCTGTCGCCGGATGTCAAGGACATGCGCACCGCCATCCAACGGCTTTACGGACCATCGGCCACCATCTTCGGCACCCCTTACGATACCGAGACGCTTGTGAAGGTGAAGAGCGACTGGTTCGCGCAATGGGCCTCCTGGCCGCTTGGCCTCGAGCCAGGCAGCCTGGAGGTCACACCGCATGGCGAGAGCAGCGCCCAGGCCGTCTTTGCCATGAACTACGACTACAGGCCAAAGGACAAGTCCGCGGCACCTGTGGCCGGCAAGGCGCGGGTGACGCTGGAATTGGTCAAGACCGATAAGGGATGGCGCGTCGTGTCGGAGACATCGCGGGCGATGTGAGACACCGCTTGATGACCGCGGCGCCCCTGCGTCACAAAACGGGTCGTTTCGTTTCATCGCCGGATCGCTTATCATTGCCAGCGAATTGAAACGAGGACGACAGGAATGGCCGAGGCGGCTGATACGGCGCGCAAATCGATCGGTGCGCGGCGCAATCCCGACAGTGCGGACGCCATTCTGGACGCCGCCGAGGCAGTCCTTGTCGAGGCCGGTTATGCCGGTTTCTCGATCGAAGCGGTGGCGCGGCGCGCACGTGCCGGCAAGCCGACCATCTACCGCTGGTGGCCAAGCAAGGCCGCACTGCTGCTCGAAGTCTATCAGCGCCAGAAGCGCGTCGACGTTCCCGATACCGGAAAACTGGAGGAGGATCTCGTCGGCTTTTTGATGAACCTGTTCTCGCATTGGCGCGAGACATCGTCGGGCAGCGTGTTCAGGTCGCTGATCGCCGAGGCGCAGTCGGATGAAACCGCCGCCGAAGCCCTTGCCGATTATGCTGGCGGACGCCAGGCCCACACCCGCCAGATCATCGAACGCGCCAAGGCAAGGGGCGAGATCGCCAGCGACATCGATCCGGCCGTGGTTGCCGATCTCGTGGCTTCCTACGCCTGGCGGCATCTCCTGACCAACCGGCTCGGCGAACCCGAAGCGACGATACGCAAGGTGGTCCGCTACCTCATGCAAGGCATAGCACCCGGCAGGTAGGCAGCACTTGCACGTGCCAAAAAAAGGGCGCGGCGCCTTTGGCTGCCGCGCCCTTTTTCGAGGCTGTTCGCGCCTACTTGGCGCTTTCCAGCGTATCGACGGCCTTCTTCAGCTTGGCGTCGGGGATCTCGACCTTGGCACCAGCGCGCAGCGACTTGACCAGCGCGAAATACTTGTCCCGGATGACAGCCTGCTTGGCCTGGTCCTTGACGTCGTCGAAGGCAGGCGGCTGCTTGGCGCGCTTGTCCTCGAGCTTGATGACGTGCCAGCCGAACTGCGACTGGACCGGCTGCTCTGTGTACTTGCCGACATCGAGCGCGAACGCCGCCTTGTCGAACTCCGGCACCATCTGGCCAGGTCCGAACCAGCCGAGGTCGCCGCCATTGGACTTGCCTGAGGGATCGCTGGTGTGTTCGTTGGCGAGCTTCTGGAAGTCGGCGCCGCCGTCGAGCTGCTTGATGATCGCCTCGGCCTCTTCCTTCGTCTTCACGAGGATGTGACGGGCATGCACCTCGTTGACCGGCGGCGTGTTGGCGATTTCCTGGTCGTAGCGGGCGCGAACCTCGGCGTCGGTGACCTTGTCGACGACGCCCTTCTCGACCATTTCGCCATGCAGCGCGCGCTGCTGCAGGAAGGCCATGCGGCGCTGGAAGTCGGGATCCTTGTCGAGGCCTGTGGTGACCGCCTGGGCGGCCATGACGCGGATTTCGATGGCGGCCGAAAGGGCCGCGGCGCGGCGCTGCTCGGGCGGCAACTGCGCGAATTGCTGCGACAGTTCGCCCTCGGCAAGCACCAGATCGGCTTCGGTCAGGGGCTGGCCATTGACGGTGGCGATCACGGTATTCGGGTCGACCGGCGCCGCGGCCGGTGCGGCCGCATCCGCCGGGGCGGCCGGTGCGGGAGCGGCCTCCTGCGCCATCGATGGCGACAGGCAAAGAGCCGACAGGCCGAGGGCAAGGCCAAGGCTGGCAAGCGACGCACGGCTGAACAACAAGGACATAAGGATGACTCCGGTGAGGGATTGTAAGGAGGGCGGCTTCCAGATCAGCCAGATTGTGGCGGAATTTGGCGCGACCGGCAGGGCCAGCGCGGCGTTGACATCAGTTGAGCCCCCTCTTATCTGTCCATCGACTTGGCGTCCAGAACCGTTTTCCGGGCGCTTTTTGTGTTTGCCCGCATTCAGGCGGTGCGTTCACGTGGATGTGATGGGGCCGGCCGGCGCCTGTCTCAAGATTGAGAATTCTATCGAAAGGACCATTGGATGGTCAGTCTCGGCGGTCTCGCCCGTAAGGTTTTCGGTTCCTCCAACGACCGTCGGGTCAAATCGACCCGCCCCCGCGTCGAGGCGATCAACGCCATGGAAAACGAGATGCGGGCACTCTCCGACGCCGAGCTTGCCGGTCGCACGGAAAAGTTCCGCCAGGACATCGCCAACGGCGCCAGCCTTGACGACCTGTTGGTCCCTGCCTTCGCGACCGCCCGCGAGGCGGCGCGCCGCGTGCTCGGCATGCGCCCCTTCGACGTCCAGCTGGTTGGCGGCATGGTGCTGCACAATGGCGGCATCGCCGAGATGCGCACCGGCGAGGGCAAGACCCTGGTCGCGACGCTGCCGGTCTATCTCAACGCGCTTGCCGGCAATGGCGTCCATGTCGTCACTGTCAACGACTATCTCGCCACTCGCGACTCCGAATGGATGGGCCGCGTCTACAAATTCCTCGGCCTTTCGGTCGGCGTCATCGTCCACGGCCTGTCGGACGAGGAGCGCCGCGTCGCCTACGCCTCCGACGTCACTTACGCCACCAACAACGAGCTCGGCTTCGACTATCTGCGCGACAACATGAAGTATGAGCGCGCCCAGATGGTGCAGCGCGGTCACAACTACGCGATCGTCGACGAGGTCGATTCCATCCTGGTCGACGAAGCGCGCACGCCGCTGATCATTTCCGGTCCGCTCGAGGACCGTTCGGAAATGTACAACACCATCGACACCTTCATCATCCAGCTGCAGCCGCAGGATTATGAAATCGACGAGAAGCAGAAGACCTCGATCTTCACCGAGGAAGGCACCGAGAAGCTGGAGAACATGCTGCGCGATGCCGACCTGCTCAAGGGCGAGTCGCTCTACGACGTCGAGAACGTCGCCATCGTCCATCACGTCAACAACGCGCTGAAGGCGCACCGGCTGTTCCAGCGCGACAAGGACTACATCGTGCGCAACGGCGAGATCGTCATCATCGACGAGTTCACCGGCCGCATGATGCCGGGCCGCCGCTATTCGGAAGGCCTGCACCAGGCGCTCGAAGCCAAGGAGCATGTGGCGATCCAGCCGGAGAACCAGACGCTCGCCTCCGTCACCTTCCAGAACTATTTCCGCCTCTACAAGAAGCTTTCCGGCATGACCGGCACGGCGCTGACCGAGGCCGAGGAATTCGGCAACATCTACGGTCTCGAAGTCACCGAGATACCGACCAACCTGCCCGTTATCCGCAAGGACGAGGACGACGAGGTCTACCGGACGGTCGAAGAGAAGTACAAGGCGATCGTCCGGGAGATCCGCGAAGCCAGCGCCAAGGGCCAGCCGACGCTGGTGGGCACGACATCGATCGAAAAGTCCGAGCAGTTGGCCGAGCGCCTGCGCAAGGAAGGCTTCACGGATTTCGAGGTGCTGAACGCCCGCCACCACGAGCGCGAGGCAGCGATCGTCGCCCAGGCCGGCAAGCCCGGCGCCATCACCATCGCCACCAACATGGCCGGCCGCGGTACCGATATCAAGCTTGGCGGCAATGCCGAGATGCGCATCGCCGACGAGCTGGGCGACATGCCGGAGGGTCCCGAGCGCGAGGCGCGTGAGAAGGAGATTTATGCCGACGTCGAGCGCCTGAAGGAAAAGGCGCTGGCCGCCGGCGGCCTTTACGTGCTCGCCACCGAGCGCCACGAGTCACGCCGCATCGACAATCAGCTCAGAGGTCGTTCGGGCCGCCAGGGCGATCCCGGCCGCTCGAAATTCTTCCTGTCGCTGCAGGACGACCTGATGCGCATCTTCGGCTCCGAGCGCATGGACGGCATGCTGCAGAAGCTCGGCCTCAAGGAAGACGAGGCGATCATCCACCCGTGGATCAACAAGGCGCTGGAAAAGGCACAGAAGAAGGTCGAGGCGCGCAACTTCGACATCCGCAAGAACCTGTTGAAATATGACGACGTCTCCAACGACCAGCGCAAGGTGGTGTTCGAGCAGCGCATCGAGCTGATGGACGGCGAAGGCCTCTCGGAAACCATCGGCGAGATGCGCGAAGGCGTCATTGATGAGATCGTCGCCAAGGCGATACCCGAAAACGCTTATGCCGAGCAGTGGGACGTCGCGGGCCTGAAGGCCGAGGTCGCCGAATTCCTCAATCTTGACCTGCCGGTCGAGGACTGGGTGAAGGAAGAAGGCATCGCCGAGGACGACATCCGCGAGCGCATCTCCGCCGCCGCCGCCGACGCCGCCAAGGAGCGTGCCGACCGTTTCGGACCCGAGGTAATGACCTATGTCGAGCGCTCGGTGGTGCTGCAGACGCTCGACCATCTGTGGCGCGAGCACATCGTCAATCTCGACCATCTGCGTTCGGTGGTCGGCTTCCGCGGCTACGCCCAGCGCGATCCGCTGCAGGAATACAAGAGCGAGGCGTTCGAGCTGTTCCAGGCGATGCTGGGCAATCTGCGCCAGGCCGTCACCGCGCAGCTGATGCGTGTCGAACTGGTCCGCCAGGCCGCCGAAGCCCCGCCGCCGGAAGCGCCCGACATGTTCGGCACGCATATCGACGGCACCACCGGCGAGAACGATTTCGATGGCGGCGAGACCGCGCTGTTGGTCCGCCCCGAGACAACCGCCATCGTCGCTCCCGAAGATCGCGACCCGAACAACCCCGCAAGCTGGGGCAAGGTCGGCCGCAACGAAGCCTGCCCCTGCGGCTCCGGCAAGAAATACAAGCACTGCCACGGCGCGTTCGCGTAAGGACGCGCTTCCCTTCTCCCCGTTTCACGGGGAGAAGGTGGCCGAAGGGCCGCGATGAGGGGCGGCGGCGAGGCTTGCGATTTTGTCTGATGTCTCCACCTTGGAGGTGACTTCGCAACCGCGGCTCGCCTGTAGGCGGATTCCTCCAACCTTCCCGACGTAAATCTCCGAAGCCGGCGCCGCCCCTCATCCGCCTGCCGGCACCTTCTCCCCGTATAGTGACGGGTAGAAGGAAGCTCCCCACCCACGCTTTCTTAAGGTGTCTTCGCTACACCAAACCTGAAAAGAGGCGGAAAACGGAGAGAAATCGGGGTGCGCTTTTCTGCGGCCACGACTGCCGGGCGGTTCTTGCCGCAGCGTTTGGCGCTGGGGCCGCTGCTCGACCGCATCGACGTCGTGCTGCTTACCGCCGACGAGCGCGTCGTGGCTCGCGCCGCCGTCGGTCCTTGCGAAAGCCTGCTCACCATGAGCGGCAACCAGAAGGTCTGCGCAGCCGTCTATGCAGTGACACTGGCCTTCAACATCGGGCTCATCGTGGTGCTGATCCCGTTTTTCGGCCTGTGGGGCGCGGCCGTGGCCACCGCCTTCGCCATGATCTTCGAGGCCGGCGCGCTGTCCTTCAGGGTCCGGCACAAGCTCGGCATCGTCATGGCGATCTTCGTGCCAGCCAAAGGAGCCGCCTGATGGCCGCCATCCCCTTGCTCGAGGAAACCAGCGGCGGTTCCGCCGGCGCCATGGTGTCCGGCCTTGCCGGGCTGGCGCGCGACGCCGACCCGGCCCATATCGAGATCCTCGCCAACAACCGGCCCGAGCGCAAACTCGCCATCTACCCGGCATCGGCCGGCTTCGACCTGGTCGAGGAACTGGATTATCTCTGCGCCCGCACGATCGAGCCGAACGTCTTCTTCAACCCACGTTTCCTGGCGCCGGCCATGCCCCGGCTGGAAGACCGCGAGGTGCGCCTTGCAGTGATCCGCGACGGTGATGAATACCGCAACCGGCTGCGCCTGCTGGTGCCGATCTCGGTGGAACGGCCGATGGTGCCGCTGGGCGTGCCGGTCATGCGCACATGGTCGAGCCCGTTCGGTCCGCTCGGCACGCCGTTGATCGACCGCGACGATCCGGTCGGCGTGGTCGAGGATTTTTTCTCGATGCTGTCGCGCCCGCATTTGAAGTTGCCGAAAGTCCTGGTCCTGCCCGACATCAGGCTGGACGGTCCGGTGGCGAGCCTGATCGGCACCGTGGCCGAGACGCGCGGCCTGATGCTGGTCACCACGGGCCAGACCTCGCGCCCGGTGCTGGAGAGCGAACTCGACGGCGACGACTATCTGAAGGCTTCGCTGCGCGCGCACCATTATCGCGAGTTTCGCCGCCTGAAGCGGCGCTTGGGCGATCTCGGCAAGCTTGAACATGTCGTGGCACGCGGCCCCGAGGAAATCCGCCACGCCATCGAGCACTTCCTGACGCTGGAAGCGTCCGGCTGGAAAGGCCGCGAGCGCACCGCCATGGCGATCGACCGATTCCGCGCCGCCTTCGCCCGCGAGGCTGTGCACCGGCTGGCCGAACAGGACATGTGCCGCATTCATTCGCTGACGCTCGACGGCCGCACCATCGCTTGCCTGATCGTCTTCGTCGAAGCCGGCGTCGCCTACACCTGGAAGACAGCCTATGACGAGACGCTGGCCGTCTATTCGCCCGGCACGCTGCTGATGATCGAGGTCACCAAGCAGCATCTCGAAGATCCCAACATCATGATGACCGATTCCTGCACCGTGCCCGATCACCCGGTGATGAGCCGGCTATGGAGCGAGCGCAAGCCGGTCGGCACGCTGGTGATCGGGTTGACTCGCGACGCCGACCGCCTCGCCCGCCAGGCCGCCTCCCAGTTGCACCTCTACCGCGAGACCCGCAACATGGCGCGACTGCTGCGCAACCGGATGAAGAGTTTGCTGAAAAGGCGGTAGCGCCAATCGAGAGCATGGATCGGCCGCGGGAGGAAGTTTGGGTGCCCTTGCCAAGCAGTCATAGATCGCTGAATTCCCTTCTACCGCCTATTCATCCCGCCAGATCACGCGCACGAATTTGATCCCAACCAGCCGACGGTATCGAACACTAACGGACTCTTCACCGACAAGGTGGAGCAATTCCGCATCTATGCTCTCGCTCGTGCGGCACATCTGGCAGGTCATCCTGCCGCGCAGCGTCTCGATCGGCACATTGCCGTAGACCTCTCTCAGCTCTGCCGGCTTGAAGAACCGTTTGATGTTGCAGTTCCGGCAACGAATGAGCGCGACCTGCCCCGCATTGTGGGCATGCATAAGGGTCCATGGCGCGCCTTTGTGCCATCGTTCGGGTTGGTCGGGCATACGGCAGAAAAAGGAACATATTCCTCTCTCGTCAAGAGTGGGGTTGCCACTTTGTTCTCATTTCGTTTACTTTGCTAAATTAGCCGCAGGAACCATCCTGTCTCATGAATGAGATGGTTTGACCGTTGATCGGCCGTCGCTCGTCACAAGCGTTCGGATCGAACTGTCTCGACGGAAAGCGACCCGGCCGGAAGCGATTGTAAAAGGTCGGCCTCGGGCTCCGTCAGATTGACCCAGGCGGCCCACTTCTCTGGCTGGAGCACCACGACCTGGCGATTGTGGTACGGCGCGACGTCTGGTCCCGGGTCAGTCGTCAGCATCGTGAATGTCGGCGGCTTGTTGCCGGTCCCTTCGCGCCACAAGCCTGCAATCGCCATGAATGGCGAGCCGTTCAGCGTGAACCGATGCTTTGCCTTGGGGTATTTCGTGCCCGTGAATTCGAAGAACCCCGAAGCGGGCACCAGACAGCGCTTGCTATTCCCGAATTGCCGGCCTTCCGAGCGGAAGTTGAAGACGGGGCCGCCCTTTGGCCCGACCGGTGGAAATCCGAACGTCATCGAAGCCAGTTCTATCGCGTCGCCGGCAGCGCGCATGATTGGTGCCGGATCGTTAATGTGGATGTCGTCCACCCCTGGTAAATCGAGTTCACTTTGGTGATCCGGGATTTTGAGCGCCAGTGACGCCATCATCCGGCAATATTCGGCCCAAGCGACATGTTGCTCGTAGTCGTTGCACATGGATGGCTCCGGAGCGCTCACCTCCACCTAAAGCTACGGCGCGAGCCCGAAATGGCAAGCAGGTCACCGAAGGATGTCGGCTTCGATCGCGGCGTTAACAAATGCGGCGCGCGCTCCCGCGCGTCCTTCCTACCTCCAAGGCGGCGAGGCACGCGTTTCGGGCCGCCATGTGCCTCTGGATATTGGCTGCCTGGGCGACGCGCTCGACTTGAACAGCCTGCTGCCCGACCTGCCAAGTGCGACCTGGACGGGTTCGTAAAAACGCTGATCTTGCGTCGCTGCCCACCTCCCGAGGCGCTCAATGCGACACCCGTAGCTGAATATAGGCGAGCTATTCCGGAACATTTTAGCAGAGCTGGATGTTTGGATGTCATGACGGGGCCGTGCTCGCCCTGCTTTCGACAGACCATCGAGGAGAGAACCATGGATTGGAACCGCATCGAAGGAAACTGGAAGCAATTCAAGGGCAAGGTGAAGGAACAGTGGGGCGACCTCACCGACGACGATCTTGACCAGATCGCCGGGAGGCGCGACCAGCTTGAGGGCAAGATTCAGGAACGCTACGGCATCGCGAAAGATCGCGTTCGCCAGGAGGTCGACGACTGGTATCGCCGCCAAAGCTGGTAGTTCGTTCAAACGTCCATTTTGTTGAGAGGCGCCGGCATTGGCCGGCGTCCTTTCTCCGTCCTGCGGTGTCCTCAGCTTTGTCTTGCTGATCGAGAACTGGCTGACGCTGGCAAAACTCCGGCACACGGGCGCCTCCCGCTTTGAAAGCCTTCCGCGCGCAACCTCCGGTGAATGCTTCCTGAACTTCAAACGGCGTGTTGGTCGCGATGATCAAAACAAACGGCCATGGTCCGACCAGTTGCGAATTTGACCACGGCCTCCACCAGGGCGTCATCGCTGCACGGCCAGTCCGGCGCCAGGCGTCGAACCTCCGCGATCACTTCCCGGGTGGAGACTATCGCAAATGCCTCCCACCCCGATAGCATCATGGAAACAAGCTCTTCGCTTGTCAGGCGGGGTAATATCCGATGCCGCGTCATGTTCACCGCGTTTCCTCCCAACGATGAACGTTAAAGATAGAGCCTAGCGCGAAGCCCTGAGGTCAGCGAGCTAAAATGTGGTCTGACCAAAATGGCTCACGCCCACGGTCTTGGGGTTGGATTTGTTGACTTCAAAGCGATCAAATGGTGCCCCTAGCCGGGATCGAACCAGCACTCCTTGCGGAACTCGATTTTGAGTCGAGCGCGTCTACCAATTCCGCCATAGGGGCTCAGGCCGGGCGGCCTGGATGGGCGCGGACTATACGGTCGGGGGCCTGTTCGTCAACTGGCCAATTCTCGGTATCGCATCGGATGCGACCAATCTTCGCCTTTCGATTTCGCGGCGGTGCTGCCATTGTGCAGCGCGGAAAATATTTCTAGACAGGTGGCGCACCAAAGCGCGCCGTGTCTGGAGACATGCTGTGGCGCGCTTTGCGTCCTTGTTTCCATCCATGCCCTTGTCCCAGGGCGGCCGTGCGGTTTTGGGTCACTTGCGCTAGGAGAGCCGATGCTTCGCGGACTGTACGACTGGACCCTGTCGCTGGCGGCCCGCAAATCGGCCGAATGGTGGCTGGCCTTCATCGCTTTCGTCGAAAGCTCGGTATTCCTGGTGCCGGCCGACGTGCTCTATCTGCCGATGGCATTGTCGCGGCCGGATCGCGCCTATCGCTATGCCCTGATCGCCACCGTCGCCTCGGTGCTGGGCGGCATTGCCGGCTGGTTTATCGGCCACTACGCCTATGACGCGGTGGCGCGGCCCATCCTCGAGTTCTACGGCAAGTATGACGAGTTCGAGCAGTTGCGCTCCTCTGCCGGCGTGAGCATCGAATTCATCGCCCTGATGCTGGTCACATCGGGTGCCGCGCATCTGCCGCCCATCAAGGTCGTGACGATCCTGTCCGGCGCCCTTGGCGTCAATCTGGCGCTGTTCATCGTGCTGGCCATCATCGCGCGCGGCGGCCGCTTCGTGCTCCTGGCGTGGCTTTTGCGCCGCTATGGCGAGCCAATCCGCGAATTCATCGAAAAACGCCTGGGCCTGATCGCCGGCGCCGCCGCGGTTGCCCTGATTTTGCTCTATATCCTGATCAAATACGCTCTCTGACGTTTGTCGCTCAAACCGCGCAACGGTTTCGAGAGCGTGGCAAGCAGATCTGGCGGACGGCGAACACGATGGACGAGAGACCGATGACAGCGACCATGAATGCCGATACCGGACGCCAGCGGACACGCGCTGCCTTGTTTCTCGCGGTCGCGATGGCCGCGACCGTTGGTTCGGCGCTCGGTTTCCAGCACATCGGCGGCTACATACCCTGCCATCTCTGTCTGGAACAGCGCACCCCATATTACATCGGCGTGCCTTTGATGGTGCTGGCGGTGATCGCATCGATGCTGCGCGCACCGGCATGGCTGACGCGCGGCCTGCTGGCGATCGGCGGCCTCTTGATGCTCTACGGCCTTTATCTCGGCGTCTATCACTCCGGCGTCGAATGGGGCTGGTGGCAGGGTCCGGCCGATTGCACGGCGGGCGCCGGACCGGTCGACACCGGCGGCAAAGGCGTGCTCGACGCGCTCGACAAATTCGTGCCGCCCTCCTGCGACAAGGCCGCCTTGCGCATTCTCGGCCTGTCCCTGGCCGGCTGGAATGCCATCGCCAGCCTGATCCTCGCCGCCGTCGCCTTCCGCGGCGCTCTGTCTCGTGACTGACACAACAGCGCCGTCGCGAGATCATTCAAGAATTCGGCAGATTGAGTGACCCATTGTGGGTCGGAGGAGTGGGACTTGTGCGCCGGTCTGCTTGTGGGTGGGCAGCATCGTTATCCGGCCGACCGCTCAGGATTGAACGTCCATGACACGATGCGGCGCTCGGTCGATATGCCTTCGCACTACCGGATTTTAGCGCACGAGGGAGCTCCGGCTGCTGCGCGACCCCTCAAGCTCCGATGGCGACGATGCGTGAAATCCTTTGTTGCCCCGGTTGCCGCTCAGACCCAAAAAACGCTTCAGGCGGCCAGCCTGCCGAATTCTCGAACGGACTCAAGGCTCCAGTTCGACATCCCAGTAGAGATAATCCATCCAGCTTTCATGCAGATGGTTGGGCGGGAACAGCCGGCCGTTATTGTGCAGATCGTGCACGGTTGGCTGATACGGCTTCTGCAGCGGCCACATCTTTGCCTGCGACGGCATCATCCCGCCCTTCCTCAAATTGCAGGGCGAACAGGCGGCGACGACGTTCTCCCATGTCGTGGCACCGCCGCGATGGCGAGGGATGACATGGTCGAAGGTCAGGTCGTCGGGCGTGCTGCAATACTGGCACTGGAAACGATCGCGCAAGAAGACGTTGAAGCGGGTGAAGGCCGGATGCCTGGACGGTTTCACATAGGCCTTCAGGCTGACCACGCTCGGCAACTTCATCGAGAAGGTCGGTGAGGATACCGCATGCTCGTATTCGGCTACGATGTTCACCCGGTCGAGGAACACCGCCTTGATGGCATCCTGCCAGGACCAGAGCGACAAGGGGTAATAGCTGAGCGGACGGTAATCCGCATTCAGCACCAGCGCTGGAAGCCCATCCGGAGATACGGCAACCGTCACCTTGTTGACCTCCTTGGTTCGCACATGATCCCGAAAATCGAATTCGACTTTCGGAAAGGATCATGCGCTGCTTCAAAAGCCCGACCGTTCGGCGCGGATACTGTAAGCCTGACATGACAGGGATGTGAAGCGGATTGTCGCTCGCGCGACGTGCCAAAAACGAATGATTTTTATGCTTTTTTGCAAATTCAGGCCGGCGGTGCGGCGTCCCGGCCCCTGGTTTCGCGATAATAGGACCAGAAAAGTCGCGATGCGACACCTCGCCACGGGCTCCATGATTCGGCCAATGCGATCAGTGTTTTCTCCGCTGGACGTGGGTCGATGCCCAGCGCGTGGCCGACAGCGCTCTGCAGGGCGACATCGCGCGCCGGGAAAATATCGGGGTGCCCGGCGGCAAACAACAGATACACTTCCGCCGTCCAGGGACCGATACCGGGCACGGCCGTCATCCTGGTGATTGCCTCCCCAGCGTCGAGCGAACAAAGGTGATGCAGGTCGAGCCCGTCGGCTACGGCTTGGGCGACCGCGACAAGGCCACGCTGCTTGGGCCGCGACAGGCCGGCCTCGCGAAACATGTCCTCGCCGGCGACAAGGATCGCCTGCGGCGTCAGCGGATCGACCAGTTTCGTCAGCCGGCCGAAGATGGCATCGGCGCTGGCCCGCGACACCTGCTGCGAAACGATGATCGAGGCCAGGCTCCTGAAGCCGGGCTCCGAAAGCCTGAGCGGCACCTCGCCGGCCATGCCGCGCACTTTTTCCAGGCGCGGGTCGATGAGGCAAAGCGCGTCCAGTCCCCGCTCAACGTCGTCAACTGTCGCGATGCGCTGCATGATATCCTTGTCCGAAAATGTGCCGCAAAGTAGCAACGGCCAAAACCGCAGCACAACCCGATTGCCGCCTGAGACATGACGCTCCTGACATTCCGCTTCGCGCCCAGCCCCAACGGCGAACTGCATCTGGGCCACGCCTATTCGGCGCTGCTCAATCAGAAGCTGGCGATGCATACGGGCGGCCGCCTGCTGCTTCGTGTCGAAGACATCGACACCACGCGCTGCACGCCGGAGTTCGAGGCGGGCATGTTTGCCGACCTGAAATGGTTGGGCCTGGGCTGGGAAGAGCCGGTGCGTCGGCAATCCGAGCATTTCGCCGACTACGAAGCGGTACTGGAACGGCTGATCCGCGAGGAACTGGTCTATCCCGCCTTCATGAGCCGTGGCGAGATCAGGGCTTTCATCGCCGACAGCGAAAGGCGCGGACGCGACTGGCCGCGCGACCCCGACGGTGTGCCGTTCTATCCCTCGGCCGACAAGGCATTGCCGGTGAAGGAACGCAAACGGCGCATCGCCGAGAATGCGCCTTTCGCCTGGCGGCTGGACATCGGCGCCGCCATGGCGCGTGCCGGCAAGGACCTCACATGGGCCGAATTCACCGATGAGACGCTATCCGCGACGCGCCCGGTCGAAGCCCGTCCGCAGGACTGGGGCGACGTGATCGTGGCGCGCCGCGACATCCCGACCAGCTACCATCTCGCCGTCGTCATCGACGATGCGCTGCAACGCGTCAGCCATGTCGTACGCGGACAGGACCTGTTTTCCGCGACCGGGGTGCAGCGGCTGCTCCAGGAGATTCTGGGGTTGCCACGGCCGGTCTATTTCCATCATCGGCTGATCCTCGGGCCGGACGGGCGAAAACTGTCGAAGAGCCTCAGGGATACCGGTCTCGCCGCCTTGCGCGAAGCCGGCGCTTCGCCGGACGATGTCAGAAAGCTGGTCGGGCTTTGATCAGTACACCGTCAGGAGAAATGCTCTCCAGACGCGCTATCCGTTGAATTCCCATCACGCATGGATCAATCGTTTCGTTTTGCGTGCAGGGTTGAACGGGACTAGAGCATTTCGACGGTCAATTCTCACCAGCGCGGCGGTTTCCGGAAAATGTCAAGCCTCAAGCGGTTCATCCCCGCCACCTTCGTCGTCCTTTGGGCGACCGGCTTCATCGGCGCGCGTTATGCCATGCCGTGGGCGGAGCCGTTCACCTTCCTCGCGGCGCGTTTCGTGCTGGCCGCCATCCTGCTTGGCGTCCTGATGCTTGTGCTGGGCTCGAAACCAGCCACCCGCACCGAGGCGCTGCATGCCACCGGCGCCGGCGTGCTGATGCATGGCGTCTATCTCGGCGCCGTTTTCTGGGCCATTCATAGGGGCATGCCGGCCGGTTTTTCGGCCCTGATCGTCGGCCTGCAGCCGCTGGTCACCGCGGTGCTCGCTGGCAAGTTTCTGGGCGAGGCCATCTTGCCGCGCCATTGGCTTGGCCTTGTTATCGGCCTTGTCGGCATCGTCATCGTGCTGTGGCCAAAACTCGGGGCGCTCGGCGGCGGCGTGACGGCGGCCACGCTGATCGCCTCCCTGGTCTCCGTGCTCGGCATGAGTGCCGGCACCATCTGGCAGAAGCGTTTTGCTTCCGGCGGTGATCTCGTGGCCGCCACCATGTGGCAATATGTCGGCGGCGCTTCGCTGATGATCCTGGCTTCGCTTGCCTTCGAAACGCAAACCGTCGTCATCAATGGCGAATTGATCTTCGCCATGGCCTGGTTGCTGCTGGTGCTGTCGCTCGGCGCCATCTTCCTTCTGATGGTGATGATCCGCGACGGCGAGATGTCGAAAGTGGCGTCGCTGTTCTACCTCGTGCCGGCGGTGACGGCCATCATCGCCTGGGCCCTGTTCAACGAACAGCTCAACGCACTTCAGATCGCCGGCATGGCGATCACCACGTTCGGCGTTGGGCTGGCGACCGCCCGATCGGGCAAACTTCAACCGACCCGGGCGCGCGCCTCCAGATAGCGGCTGATCGCGGCGTTGAGCTCGCCGCCGAGGATGAAGATCGCCGAGACGATGTAGAGGAAAACCACAGCGATCATGATCGAGGCGAGACCGGCATAGGTCGTCACATAGGACGAGAAGTGATCGAGATAGGTGGCGAACATGGTCGAGCCGATAAGCCATGCGGCCAGTGTGAAGATGATGCCGGGTATCAGCGATACGAAACGGCGCTTGCCGGCCGGAAGCCAGTAGTGGACGGCAAAAAGTCCGCCGATGATGACCGTTGAGGCAATGACGTAACGCCACAGCGTGCTCGTGCCCGTATAGGGTTTGATCCACTCGAAATGGGCTTCCGCCAGCCGCGCCAGCAGGGGCGCGAACACCAGGAGCACGCTGATAGCCAGGAACCCGGCGGTCGCGATCAGCACGAAGAAGATGCTCTGCACCCGGCGATAGATGATGCCGCGCGTCTCGGTGACCCGATAGGCGCGGTTGAGCGACGTGCGCAGCGCCTCGATGCCGTTGGAGGCAAAATAGGCGGCAAGCAGCACGCCATAAGTCAACAGGTCGGTGCGCCTGACGGTCAGCACGTTCAGCACCTCGCGCGCGATCGGCTTGGCGATCTGCTCGGGCCATGTGTCGAAGACCAGATGCACGGCCGTGTCGGCAAAGGCCTGGGCGCCGAGGAAGCTGGCCAGCGTCGTGGCGAAGATCAGAAACGGAAACAGCGCCATCAGCGAGGTGATCGCCAGATGGCTGGCCATCGCCCAGCCGTCATCGGTGTTGAAATGGCCGAGCGCGTCGTAGAGCACGCGGCGCAGGGCGACAATATTCCGCAGCAAGAACGCGCGCTCCCTTCGATTGTCTCGACGCCGCGAATATGGGAAGGGAATGCGGCAAATGGCAACCCTTCGTCAAACCTCGAATTCTCCAGCGGCAGAGTTGCGCACCATCATCGTCACCGGTGCGTCTTCCGGCATAGGCGCCTATTGCGCCCGTGCGTTGAAGGCCGACGGCTGGCGGGTGTTCGCGACGACGCGCAAGCCGCAAGACATCGCCGCGCTCGAAGCGGACGGCATCGAGGCCTTCTATCTCGATTACACTGAACCGGCATCGATCGCCGCCCTGGTGGCGGCAGTGCTCGACCGCACCGGCGGCAGGCTCGACGCGCTGTTCAACAACGGCGCCTACGCGCAGGCAGGCGCCGTCGAGGATCTGCCCGTTGCGGCGCTCAAGGAGCAGTTCGAGGCCAATTTCTTCGGCTGGCACGACCTGACCCGCCGTCTGATTCCGGTGATGCGCCGCCAGGGCCACGGCCGCCTCGTCCATTGCTCGTCGATTCTGGGTCTCGTGCCTGTGCGCTTCCGCGGCGCCTATTCGGCGTCCAAACATGCCTTGGAGGCCTTGATGCTCTGCCAGCGCCAGGAACTGGCCGGCAGCGGCATCCATGTCTCGCTGATCGAGCCGGGGCCGGTGAAATCGAAGATCGCCAGCAATGGCCTGGCCTGGTTCCTCAGGAATATCGATCACGAGAATTCCGTGCATCGCGCCGACTATGCCGCGCAGATGGAACGCATGCGCGCCGGCGGCAGCCAATCGGCACTGAAGCCCGGGCCGGAAGTGGTCCACAAGGTGCTTTGCCATGCACTTCTGTCGCGGCGCCCGCGCCCGCACTATGTGGTAACAATATCGGCCAAGATCGGGGCCATGCTCAAACGCATCCTGCCTGCCTCGATGCTCCACCGCCTGCTCGCCAAGCGCGCCTGAACAAGCAAAGAACTGGAAACACAAAATGGCCACTGCCTTCAATATCCTTGCCATTCTGGTCATGGCCGCCGTGGTGGTCGTGCTGATCAGGGGCCTCATCAACATGATGCGCGGCGGCTCCGGTGTGACCTCCAACAAGTTGATGCAGGCGCGCGTTCTGCTGCAGGCCGTGGCGCTGGCGCTGATCTTGCTTGCCGTGTATTTCACCCGCAAGTGAGGGCCTTCGGGAGGCGATGTGGTCAAGCTCAACAAGATCTACACCCGCACCGGCGATGACGGCACCACCGGGCTCGGCACTGGTGAGCGGCGGCTGAAATCCGATCTCAGGGTGGATGCGTATGGTACGGTCGACGAAGCCAATGCCTGCATCGGCATGGCTCGCGTGCATACCGCACAGAGCTATCAGGCGATCGACGCCATGCTTGCCCGCATTCAGAACGACCTTTTCGACCTCGGCGCCGATCTCGCCGTGCCTGATGACGGCAAGCCGCTTGGCTACGAGCCGCTGCGCATCGTTGCCGCCCAGACCGACCGTGTCGAGCGCGACATCGACCTCCTCAACAAAGACCTCCGGCCGCTGAAATCCTTCGTGCTGAACGGCGGCACGCCGGCGGCGGCCGCCCTCCATCTTGCCCGCACCGTGGCCAGGCGAGCCGAGCGGCTGATGGTCGCCCTGGCTCAGGACCCGGCCGAACACGTCAACCGCGACGGGCTGAAATACATCAACCGCGTCTCGGATTTCCTGTTTGTCGCCGCCCGGGCGGTCAATGACAATGGAAATGCCGACGTGCTATGGGTTCCCGGCAAGAACCGCTGAACGGACTGAAAGGCGGGAGGAGGCCAACGACAAATGTTCATCCCGCTTTACGACACCAACAGGCTGCGCCACATCAGGCTGCAATATGTGACGATCGGGCTGATCGTCGCCAACGCCGTGATCTATTGCGCCACGGCGCTCGGCGGCGAGAACTTCACCAATGCCGCCGTGCTTGGCCTCGGCTTCATCCCCTCCGTCGTTCACGACACGGCCGAGCTTGACCCTCGCTTTATTATCATCCCCGAAAGCCTGAGCTACCTCACCTACTCCTTCCTGCATGCCGACATTTTCCACCTCGGCGGCAACATGCTGTTCCTCTGGGTGTTCGGCGACAATGTCGAGGACGCGCTCGGCCACATCCGCTACCTGATCTTCTATCTCCTCTGCGCCATCGCCGGAGCCGCTTTCCAGGGGCTCATCGCCTGGGATTCGCAAGTGCCGCTGATCGGCGCCTCGGGCGCCATTGCCGGCGTGGTCGTCGCCTACCTGATCCTCTACCCCAGGGTGAAGGTGTGGGTGCTTGCCTTTGCCCGCATCCCCTTGCGTATTCCAGCCTTCATTCCGCTCATCCTGTGGGTGCTGTTCCAGGTCGTCATGTTCGCGGCCGGTGGAGAGGATCAGATCTCCTGGGCCTGCCATATCGGCGGCATCATTGCCGGCGCGGTCCTGGTGCTGGTCCTGCGCAGTCGCGGCGTGCCGCTGTTTGCCCCCGCTGACGAGGACGCCGTGGCTCCGACCCCCGAACAGCCGCCGGCCGTTGGCGAACCAGCCACCCCCCAAACGTCCGTCACTGCGGCGCGCTGGGGCCGCGGAAACCCTACTGGCCCGAACTGAACCGATTTGAGCAGCTTCCAGCGTATTGACGACAAGGATTGCCACAATTACGGAAACGTCTCCGTCGCAGCCCAAGGCGGTTAAGGAGCAGCCGCAAGGCGGGCAAAGACCAGAATTTCCATCCGAAATGTCGGCTTTCGACAACTCAGAAAGGGCGCAGGCTGCTATAGCGCGCCCAACTAGCGTGAAGAGGTGACAGGCAAATGAAGATCCTTGTGCCCGTGAAGCGGGTTGTGGACGCGAATGTGAAGGTTCGCGTGAAGGCCGACGGTTCGGCGGTGGAACTCGCTAACGTCAAGATGGCGATGAACCCGTTCGACGAGATCGCGGTCGAGGAAGCGATCCGGATCAAGGAAGCCGGCAAGGCCGAAGAGATCATCGTCGTGTCGATCGGCCCGCAGCAGGCGCAGGAAACACTGCGCACCGCGCTCGCCATGGGCGCCGACCGCGCCATCCTGGTCAAGACCGACGAACAGACCGAGCCGCTCGGCGTCGCCAAGGTGCTGAAGGGCGTGGTCGAGGCGGAGAAGCCAGGCCTTGTCATTCTCGGCAAGCAGGCGATCGACGATGATTCCAACCAGACCGGCCAGATGCTGGCCGCCCTGCTTGGCTGGGCGCAGGGCACCTTCGCTTCCAAGGTCGTGCTCGAGGGCGACCATGCCAAGGTGACGCGCGAAGTCGACGGCGGCTTGCAGACGGTGGAGTTGAAGATGCCGGTGATCGTCACCGCCGACCTTCGCCTTAACCAGCCGCGCTATGCCTCGCTGCCCAACATCATGAAGGCCAAGAAGAAGCCGCTGGACGAGAAGAGCCCGGCCGACTACGGCGCCGACGTCACGCCGCGCCTCAAGGTCATCAAGACCGAGGAGCCGGGCGGCCGCAAGGCGGGCGTCAAGGTCAAGAGCGTCGCCGAACTGGTCGACAAGCTCAAGAACGAAGCCGGCGTGCTGTAAGGCTGGGAAGGGATAAAAAGATGGCAATTCTCCTCATCGCAGAACACGACAATGCAACTCTTTCCGACCAGACCGCCAAGGCGCTTTCGGCAGCCCTGCAGATCAACTCGGACGTTCATGTGCTGGTGGCCGGCAAAGGCGCCAAGAGTGCGGCCGATGCCGCCGCCAAGCTGAAGGGCGTGAGCAAGGTGCTGCTCGCCGAGGCCGACGAGCTCGTCGAGCGCCTGGCCGAGCCGACGGCGGCGCTGGTCGTCTCGCTGGCTGGCGCCTACGACACGATCATCGCGCCGGCGACGTCCGCCGGCAAGAACGTCGCGCCGCGCGTGGCGGCCCTGCTCGATGTCGCCCAGGTCTCCGAGATCATCGAAGTGGTCTCGCCGGATACGTTCAAGCGGCCGATCTATGCCGGCAACGCAATCCAGACGGTGCAGTCGAGCGACGCCAAGAAGGTGATCACTGTGCGCACCGCCTCCTTCCAGGCGGCACCCGAGGGTGGCTCGGCTTCGGTCGAGACGGTTCATGCGGCTGCCAACCCCGGCCTGTCCACCTTCGTCGAGAACAAGCTGTCGGAGACCGACCGTCCGGAGCTGACCTCGGCCAAGATCATCATCTCGGGCGGCCGTGCGCTCGGTTCCTCGGAAAAATTCCAGGAAGTCATCCTGCCGGTCGCCGACAAGCTCGGCGCCGCCGTCGGTGCTTCCCGCGCCGCCGTCGACGCCGGCTATGCGCCGAACGACTGGCAGGTCGGCCAGACCGGCAAGGTCGTCGCCCCCGATCTTTATATCGCGGTCGGCATCTCCGGCGCCATCCAGCACCTCGCCGGCATGAAGGACAGCAAGGTCATCGTCGCCATCAACAAGGACGAGGAAGCGCCGATCTTCCAGGTTGCCGACTACGGCCTCGTCGGCGACCTCTTCGTCATCCTGCCGGAGTTGCAGAAGGCACTTTGACGCTTCCGCGCAACCGTATTAAATTGCCAGGGGTGGGGTAGACGAAGTCGCCCCACCCTTTTAGTTTGCACCGCACAATAAGCAGGCCACAAAGGCTGAGAGCAATTCCAGCGGCAGTGCGCAGGTTTTTTGCGCCGGGAATTGCGGGAAAACAAAGAGATGGGGCGGTTCGCGATTCTGGCGAGAAACGCTCCGGACGGGATCGGGTAATGAGCAAGATCGAGACGATCGGCATCATTGGTGCGGGCCAGATGGGCGGCGGCATAGCGCACGTCTCCGCGCTTTCGGGTTACAAGGTGCTGATCTACGATATATCGCCCGACCGTATCGAGAAGGGCATCGCCACCATCAGCGGCAACATGGCCCGTCAAGTGGGGTCCGGCAAGCTCGACGAGAAACTCCGTAACCAGGCCATGGCACGCATCGCGTCGGCACCGACGATGGCCGATCTTGCCGGCGCCGATCTGGTGATCGAGGCGGCGACCGAGGACGAAACCGTCAAGCGCAAGATCTATGCGCAGCTCTGCCCGCAGCTTAACCCCGAAGCGATTCTGGCGACCAACACCTCGTCGATCTCGATCACGCGGCTGGCAGCGCAGACCGACCGGCCGGAGCGGTTCATCGGCATACACTTCATGAACCCTGTTCCGCTGATGAAGCTGGTCGAACTGGTGCGCGGCATCGCCACCGAGGACCAGACCTTCGAGGCGGCGAAGACCTATGTGAAGCAGCTCGACAAGACGATCACGGTCTCGGAGGATTTCCCGGCCTTTATCGTCAATCGCATCCTTCTGCCGATGATCAACGAGGCGATCTACACCCTCTATGAGGGCGTCGGCTCGGTCGATGCCATCGACACCGCCATGAGGCTCGGCGCCAACCATCCGATGGGACCGCTGCAGCTTGCCGATTTCATCGGCCTCGATACCTGCCTGTCGATCATGCAGGTGCTGCATGACGGCCTGTCGGATTCGAAGTACCGTCCCTGCCCGCTGCTGGTCAAATATGTCGAGGCCGGCTGGCTCGGCCGCAAGACCGGACGCGGCTTCTACGACTATCGCGGCGAGCACCCCGTTCCGACGCGCTGACGCATCCGCTCACGAGGCCGCGGCGAGCGGCTTGGGTGGTTCTGACCTGTCGTCGGCGGTTTTGCCGTCGGGTGCCACGCAAACGCATCCGCGCCCGGCCGCCTTGGCCGCATAGCAGGCGGTATCGGCCCTCGCGATGATCTCGTCGACTTCGCCGCAATTGGCGCAGATCGCCGTCAGCCCGATGCTGGCGCCGATCGCGTGCGGCCGGCCCTCCCAGGTGAAGTTGAGGCCGGCTATCGCATCGATGATGGAACGCGCCGCGAGCCGCGCGCCAGCGGCAGAACCGGACTTCAGGATAACAGCGAATTCGTTGCCACCTAGGCGCGCGACGATGTCTTCAGAACCAAGCACGCCGCGCACTGCCTCCGCGACCCGCTTCAGCAGGGCGTCTCCCGCAGCGTGACCGCCCGTGTCGTTGACCAGCTTGACATGGTCAAGGTCGATGAACATGAACTGATGGCGGTCCCCGGCCATCGTGCCGTCCTTGCGCGCCTGATCGACCAATTCCTCCATGGCGCGGATGAAGCTCGAGCGGTTGGCGAGCCCGGTGAGCGCATCGTGCGCGGCTGCATGGGCAAGCTGGCGCTGAAGGGCACGCGCATCGGTGAAGTCCTGGAAGACGATCACCAGCCCGCCGAATTCGTTGCGCTCGTTGATGATCGGCGACACGACCTGGCGGATGCTGCAGCATGTGTCGTCGCGCCGGATGAGGACCGCGCGGCTGTTCTGGTCGGAGCGCGCCTCTTCGCCTGTCACGGGCCGCGTCATGCCGATCCTGTGGCCGGTCTCCTCGTCGACTGCCCAATAGACATGGCTCAGTGTCTTGCCGAGTGCCTCGTCGTCGGAAACGCCGGTCAGCTTTTCGGCCACCGGGTTCATGAAGGTGACGCGGTTCGCGGCATCGGTGCAGATGACCGCATCGCCGATCGATTGCAGCGTCACTCTCAGCCGCTCCTTCTCGTCGGCCAGCATCGCCGCCGAGACGATGAGCCGTTCTTCGGCCTGCTTGCGCCGGGTGATGTCGGTCAAGCTGCCGATCGCTCTGATCAGCTGTCCGTCCGCATCGCGCTCGATGGCCTTGCCGCGGTCGAGAATCCAAACCCAGCGGCCATCCTTGTGGCGCATCCTGAACTCGGCCTCGAAAAATTCCGTCTGGCCATCGAGATGGGCGCGATCAGCCTCCGCGACCGCGGCGCGGTCGTCGGGATGGATCATCGTCAGCCAACGATCGGGGTCGCCATCAAGCTCGCCATCCCCATAACCCAGCATCTTGACCCAGGTGGGGGAATAGGTGGTGCCCCCCTTGCGCATGTCGAAATCCCAGACACCTTGACCGGCGCCGGCCAGCGCGAAATTCCAGCGCGTTTCCGCCTCCGTGATGCGCGCCTCGGCCCGCTTGCGCGCGTCGATGTCCTCGATCTGCGAAACGAGATAGAGCGGCCGGCGGCTTTTCTCGTCTCGGATGACGGAGCCGGCAAGATTGGCCCAAATGGGCGCGCCATCCTTTTTGAGGTAACGCTTCTCGAATTGGAAGGCGTTGACCGTGCCAGCTCTCATGCTTTCCATGGTTTCCCGCCCGAGATGCAAATCGTCGGGATGCGTGATCTGGGAGAAGGTCAGCGCCTCGATTTCCTCTCGGCTATAGCCAAGCATGGCGGCGAAGGCTGGGTTGGTCTGGAGAATACGCCCATCGAGGCTGACGATGGCGATGCCGATGGCCGAATCTTCCATGGCTCGGCGGAACCGCTGCTCGCTCTCCGCAATCTGCCGCCGGTCATCAGAGATGCGCGTGATGAACAGATAGGCCAGGAAAAGCGCGCAGACCGTAACCGCGACCGATATTTGAAGGCAAAGTCTGAATGCTTCCGCGCCAAGGTCCAGCCTTGACGGCACAAGCGAGGCGGCCACCACGGCAAAGCCGGCCACAAGCAGCGCCAGAGCTGCATGCTTGTACTGTCCCGGCCCGATGATACTTCGCAATGTCACGATTTATGCCACCCCCGTGGGCAATCGCTTTTTTCCGTTAAGACCCTGAAGGATCGATTTTAAGGAAAGGTTGCGACCGGAGCATCGGCGACATGGGAAACCGGCAAACAATTGCCGGCATGATTAAGGACCGGTATTGACGGGGTGTGGGCGCGGGTATCCTGTTACCATCGCACGAAAAACCGCCCGCCGAGCGCGCCGAGCAAAGCGAGGGCCGCGATGGCGATCGTGTACCAGGTGGCAACGAAAAGCGGCGAATCGTCGAAGCAGTGCGCCGCATAGAAGGTCGCCGCCAGCCCGCCGGCAAGCAGCCCCGCGACGGTGCCGGCAAGCACCGGCCGTGTCGGCGCACCATAGCGCAGCATCCACAGGAAGATGGCCAGCGGGCCGATGCCGATCAGCGGGATGAAGCTCATGCAGATCATCATGTTCGATCCGATCATGCGCGTGCCCCATAGCGCCTGCGGCACCATGAAGAGTTCCAGCACCACGGCCACCGCGACCAGCAGGGGCGCGGCGACCATCGCCGCCATCGCCCGGCCTGTCGCCGCACCCGGCGTCGACAGGGCACGGATCAGGGCGAAGGCGCTGATGGCGAGCACGACGGTGAAAACAAACTTGGACAGGAAGCGGATCGTATGCGCGGCAACCATGAAGTCGGGGCGCGGCCCGATTGTCATCATGAAAACAGCGGCCGCGGCGACGACGGCCGCACCGGCCGCCAGCCACCAGGCCGAACGCAATGGCATCGCCTTGCTGCGAGCATCGGCGTCGAGCGCCTTGATGAGATCGTCGGTCTTCATGTCATTCCCGTCCGAACCGCCCCTGTCCGAGTCGCCCCTGTCCGAATCGCTTGGCTATGGCGGTAAGTCCCCGGTGCAGCGACACACGCACCGCCGTCTCGCTGATGCCGAACTTCGCCGCTGTCTCACCGATGGAACGGCCCTCCACGGACACGGCCGAAACCACGGACCGCTGAGCCGGCGGCAGCCCGTCGAGGGCCCGGTTGATGTCGCGCTCGCTGACCGTCTCGGTTTCCGGCTCGGCGAAAGTCTCGGCGATGTCGTCGACATCGATTTCGATGCGCCGCCCGCGCCGCCGGAATGCGTCGATCAGCTTGAAACGGGCAATCGCATAGACCCATGGCAACACCGGCGCGTCCTGGCGCCAGGTATGTCGTTTGACATGAATGGCCAGCAAGGTTTCCTGCACGACATCCTCGGGATCGACCCCGCCCTGCACGATCTTGCGCCTGACAAAGCCGCGGATCAGCGCGGCAATCCGGTGGAGAAAGTCGGCATAGGCCTTTTCATCTCCCGCGATCGCGGCCCGCATCAGCCGGGAAAGCTCGGCCTCGTCCTTGCCGCTCACAAGAGTTCACTCCCCGATCTTCGCGCCTCGGCACTGATTTGTTACGTGGCCGGCGAAATAATGTCCAAGCCAAACTACGGGCAAATCACGAAAGTTTGCGGGAGGACCCGCGAAATTCCCTGACGGTTTCCCTGGTTCCCGGCCCAGGCGTGAGGAACGGCGCGGACCAAGCCTTGATTGACGTAAGGTAAACCCTTCTGTAGCGTCAAAGGATCGGAGGGAGGCCGAAATGGATTTCATTGAACGCATTTTTGGATTTTCTCCCGACAATGGCTCGGGAACTTTCGAGAGCGGCCTTGTCATTGCGGCCATAGTCTTTGTCGCTGCCATCTACTTCGTCAGAAGACGGGGATCACTGAAGAAATAGCCGGGAGAACCGGCGGGGATACGTCGCCAGGAAAACACTACCGTTGCGTCCTCTCAGCGTGGGAAACACGACATGGCAGGATCTCTGGTCAACCACGTCAGAACCGCGGCACTGCTGTTGTTCGCCGCCGAATTCTGGAAGCGTCTTGCCGTCGGGCTGAAGGTGCTGTTTGCGACGATTCGCATGCTGCTGTGCCGGTTGGCCAAGCGCCAGCGGCTGCCAGGCCCTGCGCAGAACGATTGCTGTATCCAGCTGCCGCCCGACATCTACAAGCGCGCCGATCCTCTTCTCTATGCCCAGTACTATCTTATGGCGCAGGGTCTCGCGGTCACCTGGGACAATCCCGACATAGACATTTTCGACGGCGCCGCGCCAGTCACCGGTGCGCTGCAGCCCTCTCGCACCTATCGCGTTCGCGTGCGTGTCTGGAACGGGTCCTATGATGCGCCGGCCGTCGGCGTCGGGGTGGCGCTGTCCTACCTGTCCTTCGGCGCACAGACCGTTTCCCGGCCGATCGCCAACCTCGCCGTCAATCTCGGGGCCAAGGGCACGATCGATTGCCCTGCCTATGCCGAATTCAGTTGGACCACGCCCGCCACCGGCGGCCATTACTGCCTGCAGGCACAGCTTTCCTGGGGCGATGACGCCAACCCCGGCAACAACCTCGGCCAGAAGAACGTCAACATTGCCGAGATGCGCTCATCGGCAAAGTTCTCCTTCAGCGTCCGCAACGAGGCCTCGGTCGTCCGGCGTTTCCAGATCGAGGCGGACTGCTACGGCCTGCCGAAGCTGCAACCATGTACTCCGCCACGCGGCCAAGGTCGAGACGAACGCACGGACACCCCGCAGCCGAGGCTCGCGGAGAGCAAGGCGCGCTGGGCCAAGGCGCTGGAGGAACAGGCCTATGGCCGGTTTCCCGTTCCCGATGACTGGTCGGTCAGGATCGTTCCAAGAACGCTTTCACTGCAGCCCCGCCAGATAACCGAGATCACCGTCGAGATCGAACCGAGGGACGCCGCCTTCCGTGGCTCAAGGGCCTTCAACGTCCATGTCTTCACGATCGGCGAAAGCGGATCGCGCACCATGACCGGCGGCGTGACGCTCATCGCCACGAAAGGCTGAGGCGCTCCGATGGCCTACAAGCACTATACGAGCTGCTTTCTCTATCCGGCAGGTGGCAAGCCCTACAATGAGGCCGACCGGCTTGCTTTCCTCGCCGCCCAGGCGCTGCAGATCATCGTCATCACCGGGCTGGCAGCCGCCTTCGGCTTGCTGCTGGGGCCGGTCGGCGCGGCACTTGCCGCGGCAATCGCGTTTCTGGCGTCCGCCACCGCGACGATCGACAAGGCCGCCGGGGAATGGCTCAACCATCGCCTGGTCTGCCTCGACAAGGACAATCCGAAATGCGCCGTCGGCATCGTCTCCTACAATCCGTTCCGCAGTGATCTCGGCGCCTTCGACAACGACCAGTATTTCGACGTCATCCTGATGCCGCATCCGACGACTGAAATTCTCAACGCCGAAACCAATGAGGCGGCTTTGGCCGCCGCCAATCGTTACAATGGCGACGGCACCGTCGTCGCGGAATTCGCCGCCAACATCACGGCCCATCCGGCGAACGACATTCTCAATGACGGCTTTCAGGGTCATGAACTGCTGTTGCCGCGCGATGACCTGAAGACGGATCTGGGCTACGCACCCGCCGACGATCATGCCCGCTGGGCCCTGCACTGCGAGGCCGAGGGTGACTTCTGGATCAAGATGCGCCAGTGGGCGCCGGCCATCGTCATCCTGCTGACGGCGGCTCTGGTCGTCACGGCGGCCGCGGCGGCTGCCGGCGCCAGTGTTGGGGCGGCTGTCGGCTGCGCCATAGGGTCGTTCTTCCTGGGTGCGCTGGGCTGCGCCATCGGCTCGTTCCTGGGAGGATTGCTCGGAGCGGCCATTGGCGGCGCCATCGGCGGAGCGGCGTCCTACTTCGGCGGGGTCAAGCCGGTCCTGCAGGGACTGTTCAACTGGAATCCCGGCAATGTCGAGGACGCCAATGTCGGCGACAAGGCGCTCGGCCCCATCAGGATGGGCGATCATGTCGCCGTCCTCGGCGAACATGTCTATGACGGCTATCACAAGGGCTGGCATGAGTTTCATCCGCTGATGGCGGTGGTCAAATTCGATGCGGCGGCCGGTGTCGACGCAAGACACTATCTTCAGTGGAATCCGGATTTTCCCGACACGGGGGAGGTCCCGCCCAAACCGCCGGGCGAAGCCACCGACCTCACCGCGCAGGATATGCGTGACGGGCTTGGCAGCACCGCGTTCAGGACACGCTGCGAGAATCTGCGCAGAACCTGGTGCGCCATGCTGAACGAAGCGTTCGATCCGGAGACCAAACGAGCACAGCAGGGGCTGGACCAGCGCTGGACCATTCATCCGATGGTCGATGGTTGCATCCCGCAGGAGCAGCCACCAGCACCGCATATCGGATGATGCCATCAGCGTCCGACACGCGAAACCGTGATGGCGCCGATTGCCTTTCAATCTTGACTAACCCATTCATGAATTGATACTCGGACGCACCCGCAGTGCGGGCAACCCCGAGGAGTACCTTATGAAATCCCCCCTTCTTGCCCTGGCCAGCGTAGCGGCGCTTGCAATCAGCCTGGCCGCCGGTCCGGCGACGGCCGAAGATGCCGGCATCATCGTCTATAACGCCCAGCATGAAAGCCTGGCCAAGGATTGGGCCGAAGGGTTCACCAAGGAAACCGGCATCAAGGTTATCTTGCGCAATGGCGGCGACAGCGACTTCTCCAACCAGATCGTCGCCGAAGGCGCCTCCTCGCCCGCCGACGTGTTTCTGACGGAAAATTCGCCGGCCATGGTGCTGGTCGAGAATGCCGGCCTGTTCGCGCCGGTCGACGCCGACACGCTCGCACAGGTCCCGCAGGACTATCAGGCCGCCAGCGGCAAATGGGTGGGCGTGGCCGCACGCAGCACTGTCTTTGCCTACAATACGACCAAGCTCAAGGCCGACCAGTTGCCCAAGTCGATGCTCGACCTCGCCGACCCGAGTTGGAAGGGCCGCTGGGCGGCCTCGCCTTCTGGCGCCGATTTCCAGGCTATTGTCAGCGCATTGCTGCAGCTCAAGGGCGAGGCCGCCACGGCCGATTGGCTGAAGGCGATGAAGGCGAACTTCACCGCCTACAAAGGCAACAGCACGGTGATGAAGGCGGTCAATGCCGGCGAGATCGAAGGCGGCGTGATCTATCACTATTACTATTTCGGCGATCAGGCCAAGACCGGCGAAAACTCTAAGAACGTCGCGCTGCACTATTTCAAGAACCAGGATCCGGGCGCTTTCGTATCGGTCTCCGGCGGCGGCGTGCTCGCCTCGAGCAAGCACCCCAAGGAAGCCCAGGCCTTCCTGAAATGGGTGACCGGCAAGGGTGGCCAGGACGTGCTGAAGAACGGAACCTCCTTCGAATACGCGGTCGGCAAGGGTGCGCAGTCCAATCCGAAGCTGGTGCCACTGGTCGACCTGCAGGCGCCGAAGGTCGACGCCGCGACGCTGAACTCCAAGAAGGTCACCGACCTGATGACCGCAGCCGGCTTGCTTTAGTCGTCGTTCTTCCTAATAAGAACGTCAAACCGTGCTCCTGCGGGAATTCACCTTCCGCGGGAGCGTTTTGTTCCGAGATGCATTCGTCCATGACGACACGCTTCGTTCCTGACCGCGACCGTGGTCCCCTGATTGCCGCCGCCACGCCGCGATGGCATGGCGCCTGAGCTGATGCAGCCCGCGGTCGATCTCGCGCGCCCTGGCCTGCCGCCGAAGATGCGCCGAAGAACGCAGCGGCGTGTGGCGCCCTGGCTTGTCATCGCCGCCATATCAGTCTCCCTGCTGGCATTGGTGCCGCTTGCCTTCATCATATGGATCGCGGTGCAGACCGGTTGGGACACTGTCGCGGCATTGGTCTTCCGGCCACGTGTCGGCGAACTGCTGGTCAACACCGGCCTGCTGGTGCTGCTGGCCGTACCGATCGCCATCACCTTGTCGGTGACGCTGGCCTGGCTGACCGAACGCAGCGACCTGCCTGGTGCCCGGCTCTGGTCCTGGCTCTGCGTGGCGCCGCTCGCCATCCCCGCTTTCGTACACTCCTATGCCTGGATCACCATGGTGCCGGGGCTGCACGGCCTCTGGGCCGGCGTGCTGGTATCCGTCATCGCCTATTTTCCTTTCCTCTATCTGCCGGTGTCGGCGGCGCTGCGCCGCCTCGATCCTGCCCTGGAGGATGCCGCGGCGGCACTTGGTCTCGGACCCTGGCGTGTGTTCTGGCGTGTCGTGTTGCCGCAGCTCAGGCTCGCCATCTGCGGCGGCTCGCTGCTGGTCGGCCTGCATCTGCTGGCCGAATATGGCCTCTACGTCTTCATCCGCTTCGACACCTTCACCACCGCGATCGTCGACCAGTTCCAGTCGACCTTCAACGGTCCGGCCGCCAACATGCTGGCCGGCGTGCTGGTGACCTGCTGCTTCGTGCTGCTCGGCCTCGAAGTGCTGGTGCGCGGCGAGGAGCGTTATGCCCGTGTCGGCTCGGGTGCCGCGCGATATCAGCAGCGGATGAGCCTCGGTCGCGCCGCCCTGCCCAGCTTGCTGCTGCTCGTCGTCACCACCCTGCTGGCGCTTGGCGTGCCGTTCATCACCATCGGCCGCTGGCTCATCGCCGGCGGCGCCGATGTCTGGCGTCTCGATGAGATTGGCCTGGCACTCGGCCAGACACTGTTCCTGTCGCTTGCCGGCGCATTGCTTGCCACCGCCGCTGCCATGCCGATGGCCTGGATCTCGATCCGCGCGCCCGGTCCGTTGCAGCGCCTGCTGGAGGGATGCAATTACATTGTCGGCTCGCTGCCGGGTGTCGTCATCGCGCTGGCGCTGGTCACCATCACCGTGCGCATCGCCCTGCCGCTCTACCAGACCCTGTTCACCATCCTGGTCGCATATGCCCTGATGTTCCTGCCGCGTGCCCTGGTCAGCCTGCGCGCGTCGATCGCCCAGGCCCCGGTCGAACTCGAGCGCGCCGCCTCCAGCCTCGGCCGGCGGCCGCTCAACGCGCTGTGGTCGACGACAATCCGCCTGTCGGCGCCGGGTGCCGCGGCCGGCATGGCGCTGGTGGCGCTCGGCATCATGAACGAATTGACCGCGACGCAGATGCTGGCGCCGAACGGCACCCGCACGCTGGCCATGGCGTTCTGGTCCTATAGCGGCGAGATCGACTACGCCTCGGCGGCCCCTTACGCCTTCATCATGGTGGCGATGTCGCTGCCCTTGACTTGGCTGCTCTATGTCCAGTCGAAGCGGATGGCCGGACGATGAGCTTTCTCGAACTCGGCAATCTGCACAAGCGTTACGGCCCGGTCGCGGCACTTGCCGGCGTCGACCTGAACGTCGCCAGCGGCAGTCGCACCGCGATCGTAGGACCTTCCGGCTGCGGCAAGACAACCTTGCTGCGGCTGATCGCCGGTTTCGAGGCGCCCGATCAGGGCCGCATCGTGCTCGACGGGCAGGTGCTGGCCAATGGCGGCGCCGCTGTGCCGGCGCATCGCCGCGGCATTGGCCTGGTGGCGCAGGACGGCGCCCTGTTCCCGCATCTGACCATCTCGGACAATATCGGCTTCGGCATGGCACGGGACGACGACAAGCGCGCCGAGCGCATTATCGAACTTGCCTATATCGTTGGACTGGACAAGGCGATCCTCAAACGCCGTCCGCACGAGCTCTCCGGCGGCCAGCAGCAACGCGTGGCGCTAGCCCGCGCCATGGCGATGAAGCCGCGGCTGATGCTGCTCGACGAGCCGTTCTCGGCCCTCGACACCGGGCTGCGCGCCTCGATGCGCAAGGCGGTGGCCGAGCTTCTGGAAGGGGCCGGCATCACCACCATATTGGTGACGCACGACCAAGCCGAGGCGCTGTCCTTCGCCAGCCAGGTGGCGGTCATGCGCGACGGGAAATTTTCCCAGGTCGGCACGCCGCGCGAGCTTTATCTCAAGCCGAAGGACAGGATGATCGCCGAGTTCCTCGGCGATGCCATCATCCTGCCCGCGAGCATTTCGGGCGGCTTCGCCAGTTCGCCGCTGGGCCGCATCGCGGTCGACACGCCGGACAGCCGCGATGTCGCCCGCATCATGTTGCGGCCGGAGCAGATTGGGCTCAAACGCACCTCGCGCGAGGGCATGTCGGGCACACCAGACATGCCCTTCGGCGAGGTGACGGAATCGGAATTCGCCGGCTCGACATGCACGATCGCGGTGCGGCTCCTGAACAATTCCGATCCGCCGGACGCCGCCGCGATCGGCGGCACGCCGCTGATCCTGCGCAAATCCGGCATGGACGCGCCGGCGGTCGGCGAGATCGTGCGGCTGACCGTATCGGGCAAGGCGCACGTCTTCGCTTGAGGCCTTAAGGCGCTGAACCCACGCGAAGTGGCCGGTTTACGCCGTGACGCGTTCGCCGGTTTCCGCTGAATAGATCGGCCATTGCTCGAGAAAATCGCAACCGTGCACCACCACGCACTCGTTGGCGCTGTCGATGAGGATGACGGCGTAGGACGGCGGCGCCTGTTCGACGATCTCGCTCGATCGGTCGAGGGCAAGCTCGAACCGGGCATGCAGGCCCCGCTGCGCCGAGAACGGAATGCCGGCGACGGTTCCCGCGATATCGCGGTGAACGTGGCCGAAGAAAATATGGCGAGCGTTGCCATGATCCCGCAGCAGGCCGAGCAACCGCTCGGGCCGTTCGAGCGCCAGCGGATCGAGCTGCGGCAGGCCGAGCGCGACCGGCGGATGATGCAGGAAAACGTAGGCGGGCCTGCCGCCTGATTGTTCGAGCCGGGCTTCGAGCCAGGCAAGCCGGCTGTCGCACAGTTCGCCCTCTATGCGTCCTTCCGCCAGGCAGTCGAGAAACAACAGCACTTCGTTGCCGGTATCATGAACCGACTGCACGAAGCCGTTTTTGTCGACCGCAACTTCGGGAAACGCAGCGATGAGATTGGCCCGCCGGTCATGGTTGCCCGGCAGCAGCCTGTACGGCATCGATAGCGCGCTTAGGGCAACGCGCAGATCGGCATAGCTCTGCGGCGCGCCGGTCTCCGTCAGGTCGCCGGTGAAGACGCAAAGTGCTGCGTCGGCGTGGTGCGCATTGATGTGCGCGATGCACTGATCGAGCCGCTCATGCAGGTCCGCCCCATAGCGGCGCTCACCTTGCCGGCCAAGATGCACATCGGTGACCTGGATGATTTTCATGTGCGTCTCTTTGGCTGCGCGTGTTTTCGGAAATCAAAGCGCCGGTTCGGGCACGGAAGCCTTGAAGACATCGAGACGGGTGCCTGTCTCCGACGAGAAGAAATGCATGTCGTCCGGGGAGATCTTCAAGCCGACGGTGCTGCCGGGCTCGGGGTGAACGGCCTCCGAGGTCATCACCGAGAACGGCGCGCCGTCGAGGTCGACATAGATGACCCGCCCCGCGCCCAGTTCCTCGACGAGATCGACAGTGGCATCGAGCGCGCCGGCCGTTCCCGGTGCGACCAGCCGGACCGCTTCCGGGCGGATGCCCATCGCGACCTTCGTGCCGACCGGCAGGCCGGCGCGCGCCATGGCCAGGCGCCGGCTGCCGCCGAGCAGCGACAGCCCGTCGAGTTCGATCGTGCCTTCAAGGATGTTCATGGCCGGCGCGCCGACGAAGGTGGCGACGAAGCGGCTGGCCGGGCGGGTGTAGATTTCACCTGGCGTGCCGACCTGTTCGACCCGTCCGCCATTCATCACCACCAGCCGGTCGGCCAGCGTCATCGCCTCGACCTGATCGTGGGTGACGAAGACGGAGGTGGCATTCAGCCGGCGATGCAGCTTGCGGATCTCCGAGCGCATCTGGACGCGCAGCTTGGCGTCGAGATTGGACAGCGGCTCGTCGAACAGGAAGACTTTCGGCTCGCGGATCATCGCACGGCCCATCGCGACGCGCTGCCTCTGGCCACCCGAAAGCGCCATCGGCTTGCGATCGAGCAGCTGCTCGAGCTCCAGCGTGCGCGCCACCGCCTGGATGCGCTGGTTGCGCTCGGCCGAGGGAACACCGGAGACCTTGAGCGAATAGCCGATGTTCTGGGCCACGCTCATATGCGGATAGAGCGCGTAGTTCTGGAACACCATGGCGCAGCCGCGTTCGCGCGGCTCGAGCTTGTTGACCACCATGCCGTCGATGGCGATCGTGCCGTCGGAAATCTCTTCCAGCCCGGCGATCATCCTGAGCAGCGTGGACTTGCCGCAGCCGGACGGCCCGAGAATGACGACGAATTCGCCAGAGGCGAAGTCGAGATCGACGCCATGCACGACCTGCGTCTTGGCATAGTTCTTCTTGACGCCGCGTATTGTGATGGAGGCCATCTTTTGTCTCCTTGTTACTTCTCGGTGGCGATCAGGCCGCGCACGAACCAGCGTTGCATGAGCACCACGACGATCAGCGGCGGCAGCATGACGATAAGCGTTCCTGCCATGGCGATGTTCCATTCCGGAATACCGCCGACATTGGGGATGAGCTGCTTGAGCTCGGTGACGGCCGTCGCGTGCGACTGGTCGGTGGTGATGAGCAGCGGCCACAGATACTGGTTCCAGGCCCACAGGAACATGATGGTGCCGAGTGCCGCCATGTTGTTGCGCGACAAGGGCAGCAGGATATCGATGAAGAAACGCAGCGCGCCGGCACCGTCCATACGCGCCGCCTCGGTCAGCTCGTCCGGCACGGTCAGGAAGAACTGCCGGTAGAGGAAGGTGCCGGTGGCGGTGGCGATCAACGGCAGGATCAGTCCGGTATAGGAATTGAGCAGCCCTAGGCTGAGCGAAACCTGCACACCCGAGACCTTCTCGATCAGCCAGCTCAGCCCGGTGATGTCGAGGATGGTCTGGTAGGGCGACAGCACATTGGCGACGACCGCGTAGGTCGGCACGATGCGCACTTCCAGCGGCAGCATCAGCGTGACGAAGATCAGCCAGAAGATGAAGGTACGGCCGGGATAGCGAAAATAGACGATCGAGAAGGCGGTCAGCGCCGAGATGATCACTTTGCCGGCCGCGACGCCGGCAGCCATGATGAAACTGTTGAGCAGCTTGGGGCCAAGGCCGGCCGTCGTCCAGGCCGTCTTGATGTTTGTCCAAAAGTCGCTTCCCGGCAGCAGCGACATCGGCACGTCGTTGACATCCCTAAGATTATGCGACGCGGCCACGGCCACGACCACGAACGGCGCGATGCAAAGCACAAAGCCGACAAACAGGATCAGATGGGTGAAGAAGTTGAGGAACGGAGTGCGCTCGACCATTCAGTCTCACCTGTAGTGCACGCGCCGCTCGATGAAGCGGAACTGGAAAATGGTCAGCACCACGATGAGCAGCATCAAAATGATGCTCTGCGCGGCGGCGCCCGAATAGTCGAGGCCTTTGAAGCCATCGGAATAGATCTTGTAGACCATCAGATTGGTGGCGTTCGCCGGGCCGCCCGACGTCATGATGTCGACGATGCCGAACGAATCCTGGAAGCTCTCCGTGATGTTGATGACCAGCAGGAAGAAGATTGTCGGCGTGATCAGCGGGAACTGTATGTCCCAGAAACGCCTCATGACGCCCGAGCCGTCCATCGCGGCGGCTTCGATGAGGGAACGCGGGATGGCCTGGAACGCGGCGAGGAAGAAGATGAAGTTGTAGCCGACATATTTCCACGAGAAGGCGATGATGATCGAGGCCATGGCATCAGCGCCGTCGAGCCCGGGATCCCAGAAGCCGGGCCAGACTTGGTTGATCACGGCCATGAAGCCAGCCTCCGGCGCCAGGATGAAACGGAACGCCATCGCCAGAGCCGGTGCGGCGATACCGTAAGGCCAGATCAGCACCACGCGATAGAGACGCGAGCCGGCAAGCTGGCGGTCGGTGAGCGCGGCGAGCACAAGCGCGACGAACATTGCAAGCCCGGTGCTGATGCCGGCAAAGACAAGGCTGGCGGTGATCGAGTTCCAGTAATCGGCGTTCGCCAGGATCGAGCGGAAATTGTCGAGCCCGACCCAGATGTTGCCGCCGCCCCAGGGCTGTTGCAGCGTCAGCGACCAGTATACGGCCTGGCCGGCAGGCCAGTAGAAGAACGTGAAGATCAGGAGGAGCTGCGGCACCGCGAAAAGGATGCCGATTGTCCAACTGCTGAAGGTAACGCGTTTTTCCATCGGTTCGCCGTGGCCGCGGAACGGCCAGCCCAAAGCAAGATAAGATTATATACGAAACGGCCGCCCGTCGAATCTCGGCGGGCGGCCTCGGCAATCTTCGAAATCAGGGCAGGGTCTTGCCCGGATAGGTCTGCTGGAAGCGGTCGAGGATGGCGTCGCCATTCTTGACCAGCGTGTCGAGGCCCTGCTGCACGCTGACCTTGTTGGCGAAGATCGCCTGCATCTGCGTGCCGAACTCGGCGCGGATCTGGGTGAAGTTGCCCAGGCGTATACCACGGGTGATTTCGGTCGGCTCCGACGCGGTCAGGCTGGCGATGGCGACTTCACGGCCCTTGTAGGGCGCCTTGTCGTAGAAGCCGGTGGACTTCATGTAGTCGAAGCCCGACTTGGTCACTGGGATGTAGCCGGTGTTGGTCGACCAGAACAAAGCGGTCTTGGGGTCGTGGATGAAGTTAAGGAACGCGGCCGCGCCCTTGTACTCAGCGTCCGACTTGCCGGAGAGCACCCACAGCGAAGCGCCGCCGACCAGCGAATTCTTGCGCTCGGTACCGGCATAGGCCGGCAGTTCGGCGACATCCCACTTCATGCCTTCCTTCTGCGTCTTGCCGACCGTGCCGTGATCGCCGACCGAGGTCATGATCACCTGGCAGGTGCCCGAGGCGAAGGCCTGGACCATATCCTGGCCGAGATCCTTGGACTTGATCTTGATCAGGCCGGCGTCATACCACTTCTTGAGATCGGTGACGTACTGGACGAACTTGGTCTTGTTGACTTCCAGACGCGCGTCGAGACCGTCATAGCCGTTGTTCTTGGTGGCGATCGGCTGGTTGTGGATGGCCGAGAACTGCTCCATCAGCTGCCAGCTTTCATTGGCCGAGATGTTGATCGCCATCGGGCATTCATAGCCGGCGTCCTTCATCGCCTGCAGGTCGGCGCCGACGTCTTCCCAGGTCTTGGGCGCCTCGGTCTTGCCGATCTTGGCGAAGGCGTCCTTGTTCCAGTACATCAGCGCGGTCGAGGAATTGAACGGGAAGGACAGCATCTCGCCCTTCGAGGTCGCGTAGTAGCGGGCGATGCCTGGGAAATAGTCGGCGTAGTCGATCTTGTAGCCGTTTTCTTCCATCAGCTTGTCGGCGGGCTTGTAGGCGCCCGACAGCATCATCGTGGCGGTGCCGACGTCGTAGACCTGCACGACGGCGGGCTGTTTGCCGGCGCGGAAGGCGGCGATGGTGTTCTGCAGCGTGGCATCGTAATTGCCCTGGCTGGTGCAGACGACTTCATAATCCTTCTGCGAGGCGTTGAAGTTCTTGCACAGCGTGTCGACGACGCGGGCGAGGTCGCCCGACAGGCCGAACCAGAAGTCGAATTTTACCGGCTCCGCAAAGGCAGGAACCGCCAGCGCGGTGCTGAGCGCGCCTGCGGCAAGGGCAGCGAGGCCCCGCTTGATGATCGTCATGGTTTCTTCCCTCTTGAATGACTGTTGACAAGGGTCTTGCGCAAGTCCTTGCCCGCTCTTTTAGAGAAGGTATGTGACATTTCTGTTGTGGCCTCCCGGGCCTGTGGACAGCTGGTCTTTCCTCCCCCTCGGCGGTGGCGCCGGCATGAAAACGTCATACCGGCGCCTTAGGTAGCTAGGGCGGCTCTCGAGGACGTAAAGGTCGTCATGGTTATCCGGCTAAAGGGATGATGAAACGCGGGTGGAGCAACTGACGAGACCTGACCGCCGGCCACGGCAAGCGCATTGCGATGCGCACCGACCGCCAGGATGTCAGCCTCATATTGCTCAAGCCGAGCGTTCACTCGGCCTGATTGCTCACGACCCGAGCGCCGTCTCGACCAACCGCTTGGCGTCGGGCCCCGACCATTCGGCCGGACCGTTCATATGGGCGATCAGGCAGCCTTCGCCATCGATCAGCATGGTGACGGGCAAGCCGAGCGCCAGACCGCGCGCCTTGAGGTCGTTGAACAGCGTCATCGTCGAATCCCGGTAGTAGCCGAGCGTGTGCACACCGGTATCGGCGAGAAACTTCTTCGGCTTCACATCGTCGCCGGCATCGACGTTGACGGCGACGACCTGAAAGGCGTCGCTGCCTTTCTCCTTTTGCAGCGCGTCGAGCGCCGGCATTTCGGCACGGCATGGCGCGCACCATGTGGCCCACAGATTGAGCAGCACCGTCTTGCCGGCATGGTCGGCGATCGTCATCGGCTTGCCGTCCGGGCCGTTGAAGGCGAGGCTCCTCATCGACTGCGGCGGATCGGCCGGCAAAAGTGCCGCGACCTCGCCGGTGGCCGCGGCCGCGATCTTCTTGGCGCGGTCGCTCTTGGCGGCGCAGGCGACGTCGTCCTTGCTGTCGCTTGCGGATACTTGGTGCGCGGCGTTGTTGCCAGACCGGCTCTCGCTGACATATACCGCGACCGCGCCGGCCAGCGCTCCCGCCACCAGGGCGGCGAGGATCAGGCGCGGGGCCGGGAAAAATCTGTTTCCGTCTGCCATTTTCTCAAAACTGCTCCGAAGCACGGGTTTTATAGCCATGAGCGACAAGAAGACCAGCAACCAGATGTGGGGCGGACGATTTGCCTCGGGTCCGGCCGCGATCATGGAAGCGATCAACGCGTCGATCTCGTTCGACCGCAAACTCTATGCGCAGGACATAAGAGGCTCGATCGCCCATAGCGAGATGCTGGCGCAAACGGGCATTATTTCGGCGGCCGATCAAGAAAAAATCGCTCACGGGCTGAACACGATCCTGAAAGAGATCGAAGCCGGCAGCTTTGAGTTTTCGACGCGGCTGGAAGACATCCACATGAACGTCGAGGCCCGCCTCGCGGACCTTATCGGGTCGGCGGCCGGCCGGCTGCACACTGCCCGCTCGCGCAACGACCAGGTGGCTGTCGATCTGCGGCTCTGGGTCAAGGACGAATGCTTTCGTGTCGCCGAGGCGTTGAGAGGCTTGATCATGGCCCTCCTGGCGCGAGCCGAGGAACATGCGGCGACCGTCATGCCGGGCTTCACCCATATGCAGGCGGCGCAGCCGGTAACCTTCGGCCATCACTGCATGGCCTATGTCGAGATGTTCGCGCGCGACCTGTCGCGCGTGCGCGACGCCATCGAACGCATGGACGAGAGCCCGCTCGGTGCCGCGGCCCTTGCCGGCACCAGCTTCCCGATCGACCGCCATCAGACCGCCAGGGCGCTCGGTTTCCGCGAGCCGATGCGCAATTCGCTGGACAGCGTCTCCGACCGCGATTTCGCGCTGGAATTCCTCGCCATGGCCGCGATCTGCGCCACGCACCTGTCGCGGCTCGCGGAGGAGATCATCATCTGGTCGACGTCGCAATTCGGCTTCATCAGGCTGTCGGACAGCTTTTCCACCGGCTCCTCGATCATGCCGCAGAAAAAGAACCCCGACGCCGCCGAACTCGTGCGCGGCAAGACCGGCCGCGTCAACGGCCATCTGGTCGGCCTGCTGACGGTGATGAAGGGCATGCCTTTGACCTATGGCAAGGACATGCAGGAAGATAAGGAATCGGTGTTCGATGCCGCCGAGACGCTCGACCTGATGCTTGCCGCGATGACCGGCATGGTCTCGGACATGACGGTCAATGCCGCCGCGATGACGAAGGCTGCCGGCTCCGGTCACGCCACCGCCACCGACCTCGCCGACTGGCTGGTGCGCACTTTGGGCTTGCCGTTCCGCGAGGCGCATCATGTCACCGGCCGCGCGGTGGCGCTGGCCGAAGACAAGAAGGTTAGCCTGGAGAAGCTTTCGCTGGAGGATCTGCAATCGATCAATCCAGGCATCACGGCGGACATATTCTCGGTGCTGGCGGTGCAGAACTCGGTCAAGAGCCGCACCAGCTTCGGCGGCACCGCGCCATCGGAAGTGCGGAAGCAGATACGCGCCTGGAAAAAGCGCATCGCCAAGGCGTGATGCCGGATATTGCGACCACAAATATCCCGATATTGCGATCAGCAATATCCGGGGTGCAATGCGCTGAGAACTCGGCTAAAAGCGGCGCTGGCAAACGTTTCGGACGGATGGATCGATGACCGGAAGCAGGATTTTGGTAACGCTGACGCTGCTTGCGGCGCTTGCCTCCGTGACCGCCTGCGGCCGCAAGGCCGGTCTCGACACGCCCTACGAGGCGGCCGTCCAGGCACGCCAGGATGCCGAGAAGGCCCACCAGCCCGTGCCGCCGGAACCGGAAAAACCGGTCGTGGACAAGAAGTTCATCCTCGACCCGCTGATCTAGCTCCGATGAAGGCGGGATTGGTCTTTCCAAACCCGATCGCATCGTGCCCCAACTTCCGGAACCACTCTCGTGAACCATTTCGACTACCGCGACGGCGTGCTGCATGCCGAGGACGTGGCAATCCCTGATATCGCCGCGCAAGTCGGCACGCCGTTCTACTGTTATTCGACGGCGACCCTGACCAGGCACTACCGTGTCTTCGTCAAGGCCTTTGCCGGGCTCGACACGCTGGTCTGCTACGCCATGAAGGCCAATTCCAACCAGGCGGTGCTGCGGACCCTGGCCAAGCTCGGCGCCGGCGCCGACGTGGTCTCGGAAGGCGAATTGCGCCGGGCACTGGCCGCCGGCGTCCCGCCCAGCAAGATCCTGTTCTCCGGTGTCGGCAAGACGGCGCGTGAAATGGACTTTGCGCTCGAAGCCGGCATTCTCTGCTTCAACGTCGAATCCGAGCCGGAACTCGAACTCCTGTCGGCCCGCGCATCGGCTCTCGGCAAGATGGCGCCGGTCTCGCTGCGCATCAATCCCGATGTCGACGCCAGGACCCACAAGAAGATCTCAACCGGCAAGGCCGAGAACAAGTTCGGCATTCCGTGGCAGCGTGCGCGCCAGGTCTATGCCCGCGCGGCAACGCTTCCCGGCATCAAGATCACCGGCATCGATACCCATATCGGCAGCCAGATCACAGAACTGCAGCCTTTCGACGACGCCTTCGCCCTGCTGGTCGACCTGGTCGGCGCGCTGCGAGGCGATGGCCACGCCATCGAGCATATCGACCTCGGCGGCGGCCTCGGCATTCCCTACCGCGTCGACAACAACCCGCCCCCCTTGCCCGACGCCTATGCCCAGATCGTCCGCAAGCATGTCACCAAGCTCGGGCTGAAGGTGATGTTCGAGCCAGGCCGATTGATCGTCGGCAATGCCGGCATCCTGGTGTCGGAAGTGATTTTCGTGAAGGAAGGCGACGCCAAGAACTTCCTCGTCGTCGACGCCGCCATGAACGACCTGATCCGGCCGACGCTCTACGACGCCTTCCACGAGATCAAGCCGGTCGTGCAGCCGCCGGCCGACACGCCGCGCATGATGGTCGACGTGGTCGGCCAGGTCTGCGAGACCGGTGACTATCTCGGGCTCGATCGCGACCTGCCCCGGCTGAAGGCGGGCGATCTCGTTGCCGTTTCCACCGCCGGTGCCTACGGCGCGGTCCAGGCCGGCACCTACAACACCCGCCTGCTGGTGCCGGAGGTGCTGGTCGACGGCGACCGTTTCCACGTCGTGCGTCCGCGGCTGACCTATGAGGAGCTGATCGGGCTGGATTCGGTGCCAGACTGGCTTGCATAAAAGCCGCCTGGCCGCGACGCTATAGCCGGTTCTGGATGAGCGCCCTTGCGTCGGCGATCCTGTCCTCGTCGCGGCGGTAGAAGGTCCATTGCTTGATGCGCTTGGTTCTGAGCAGGCCGGCTTGGGTAAGTACACGCATATGCTCGGAAAGCGTCGCCTGCGTGATACCGAGCTTCTCGGCGATCAGCAGCGCGCAGACGCCGTCCTCGACCAGATCGCCATCCGCCTGTGCCCGGAAATGCGCACGCGGATCCTTGAGCCAGTCGAGAATCTGCAGCCTGCGTCCGTTGGCGATCGCCTTGAAGACATCAACCTCTTGCATTTAGCCATTTTGCCAAGTTACTAATTACTGTCAATCCCGAGGAGATCTTGATGTCGCAGGACAACACCATCACACGCGAACGCATCGCCGCGATGGAACCGCGCATCCGCCCCTATATCAGGCACACGCCAGTGCTGCGCGTCGACATGGCCGACTTCGACCGGCCGCCATTGGCGGTCGACCTCAAGCTCGAGTGCCTGCAGCATTCCGGCTCGTTCAAGGCGCGCGGTGCCTTCACCAACCTTCTGGAGCGGCCGGTTCCCGAGGCCGGCGTCGTCGCCGCATCGGGCGGCAATCATGGCGCCGCTGTCGCCTATGCCGCCATGCGGCTTGGCCACAAGGCGACCATCTTCGTTCCCGAAGTGAGCCCGCAGGCCAAGCTCGACCGCATTCGCGGCTATGGCGCCGACCTCGTCGTGGGCGGCCCGTTATGCCGAGGCGCTGGCCGCCAGCGAACGTTTCGCTGAGGAAACCGGCGCCTTGCGGATCCACGCCTTCAACCAGGAGGAAACGCTGATCGGCCAGGGCACTCTCGGGCTTGAGATCGAAAACGATCTGCCTGAGGTCGACACGCTGCTGGTTGCCGTCGGTGGTGGTGGCCTGATCGGCGGCGTCGCCGCCTGGTACGCCGGCCGCATCCGCATCGTCGCCGTCGAGCCCGAGGGCGCGCCGACGCTTCATCGCGCCTTCGAGGCCGGCCATCCGGTCGACGCGCCGGCCGAAGGCATCGCCGCCGATTCGCTGGCGCCGAAGCGCGTCGGCGAAATGATGTTCCCGATCGCCGAAGCCTTCGTCGAACGCTCCATCCTGGTCAGCGACGACGACATCATCGCCGCCCAGAAGGCGCTCTGGAACCGCGTGCGCATCATCTCGGAACCAGGTGGTGCCGCCGCCTTCGCCGCGATGCTGTCCGGCCGCTACGCGCCGGCGCCGGGCGAACGGGTCGCCGTGCTGGTCTGTGGCGCCAACGCGAACCCCGCTAATTTCTGATTGCAACCATTTCGGCCGGCTTCACGTTTTCTCAAACTGCCTCGCCTTTGCCGTGTTTGCTGGTATTCTTCGAGTCGTGAGGCTTGGGCTATCCCGCCCCGCCTCGCAGCATGATCCCCGAGAGTGGGTCCGGTTTTCGGAACAGATCATGCTCAAAGAGATAGAGTCCCATTCCGGTCCTTTCGGGCGGAACAGGCTCTAGGAAGGGCCGATGACGCAACGACCCATCTTCAGCAACGATCGCGGCCTGGCCGGACGCCTTGCCTTGAGCCGGCTGGCGACGCGTGTCGCGATGACCGTCGAGCGCGGCTGGCCGCTGCTGCTCCCGCTCATGGTTATTGCCAGCCTGTTCCTCAGCGTCTCCTGGTTCGGTATTTTCCCTCGGCTGCCGGATGTGGCGCGCATCGGCCTTATCGCCGTTTTCGGCCTGGCAGGGCTGGCCGCGCTTTATCCGCTGCGCTTTTTCCGCATGCCTGGCGCCACCGAGGTCGATCGCCGCATCGAGGCCGCCAACAGATTGCTGCACAGTCCGGTACAGGTGCAGAGCGACCGGCCCAGCGGCCAGGAAAGCAGTTTCTCGCAGGCGCTCTGGCGCGAGCATCAGAAGCGCATGGCTGGAAAGCTCGGCAGTCTCGGCGCCGACCTGCCGCGCGCGCGCGTGCCGGAGCGCGACCCCTGGGGACTTCGCGCCGTGGCGGCGCTCCTGCTGGTCACCGCCTTCGCCTTCTCCTTCGGGCCGACCGGCGGCAGGATAGCAGACGGTTTCAGCGCACACGGCACACTCGACACCGTGCCGCCGCGCATCGACGCCTGGGTGACGCCGCCGGCCTATACCGGCAAGCCGCCGATCTTCTTGACCGCTGATGCCAACCAGGCGACGCCGACCTTCACCATTCCGGAAGGCAGCGATGTCTCGCTGCGTGTGACCGGTGGATCGGGCGAGGAAACGCTTGCCTATGCCGACAAGGATGGCAACGCGCGCGCCATCGACCCGCAAGCCGTCGCCAAGCCGGCGGCAAGCCCGGCGGTGCCGGCCCCCGCCTCATCCTCGAAGATACGCCAGTTCATCGGCAAGCTGACCGGCGACGGCACGCTGACGCTGAAGTCGGGCGACGACCAGCTTGCCCGCTGGGCCTTTGCCGTGCTGCCGGACAAGCCGCCGCAGATCCGCTTCGTCGGCGAGCCCAAGCGCGCCGCCAACGGCGCCTTCGAGCTCAATTACCAGATCGACGACGACTACGGCGCGGCGACGGCCAAGGCGGTGTTCGCGCTGGCCGATCCGCAGGCGCCAGATGCGCATCCGCTCTATGGTCCGCCTGACATGCCGCTGACGCTGCCGCGCCGCGGCGGCAAGGCGAATGCCGCCCGCGCCACGAAGGATCTGACCGAGCATGTCTGGGCCGGCGGCAGCATCAAGCTGACGCTGGTCGCCACCGACGACGCCGGACACACCGCGTCCAGCGAGACAAAGACGCTGGTGATGCCCGAGCGGCCGTTCGCCAACCCGCTGGCGCGCGCCGTGATCGAACAGCGCCGCCTGCTCGCACTCGACGCCAATGCCAAGCCGCGCGTGCTCGACCTGATGGACGCCATCACGCTGCGGCCCGAAGACACGTTCGACAACATGTCCCACTACCTCGCCATCATGAGCGCGATGAGCCGGCTGAAACTGGCCGGCAACGACGATCAGCTGCGCAGCGAGGTCGCTTATCTCTGGGAGATCGCGCTCGGCATCGAGGAGGGCAACCTCTCGGCCGCCGAAAAGCGGCTGCGCCAAGCGCAGCAGGCGCTGCAGGACGCCATCAAGAACGGCGCCAGCGACGCCGAGATCGAGAAGGCGATGAAGGAACTGCGCGAGGCGATGAACCAGTTCCTGCAGGAATTCGCCGAACGCGCCAAGCAGAACCCGAACGCGCCGCAAATGCAGCAGAACGGCCAGGAACTGCGGCAGAGCGATATCGACCGCATGATGGACCAGATCGAGAACCTGGCCAAGTCGGGCGATCGCGACAAGGCGCAGCAATTGCTGTCGCAGCTGCAGGACATGATGAACAACCTCCAGGCCGGCCGCCAGCAGCAGGGCGGTGAGCAGGACAGCCAGATGCGCCAGCAGATGGACAAGCTCGGCGAGATCCTGCGGCGCCAGCAGGAGATGATGAACGACACGTTCCGCATGGACCAGATGCAGCGCGGCGAGCGCCAGCGTGGCGAGAACCGCGACGAGCAGCTTGGCCAGGGCGGTGGCGAGGACCAGGACAAGCCAGGCGTTGGGCAGGACCGCGATCCGCGTGCCAGGCAAAAGCCGATGACGCCGCAGGAATTCGCCGATGCGCTGAAGCAGTTGCAGGAAGGCCAGGGCCAGCTGAAAAGCGATCTCGAGCAGCTGAAGAAGGGCCTCGAAGGCATGGGCATGGAGCCCAATGAAGGATTTGGCGAGGCCGGCAAGTCCATGGGCAGCGCCGAGCAGGCGCTTGGCGAGGGCCAGGGCGACGAGGCGGTCGGCCACCAGGGCCGGGCACTCGAGGCGCTGCGCAAGGGCGCCAAGGACATGATGAAGCAGATGCAGGCCATGCAGGGCGACCAGGGCGGCAGCCAGCAAGGCGGTCGTCAGCAGGACGCCGACCGCGACCCACTCGGCCGGCCGCGCGCCAGCCAGGGTCCTGATTTCGGCGATTCGGTGAAAGTGCCCGACGAGATCGACGTGCAGCGCGCCCGCCAAATCCTGGAAGCGATCCGCAAGCGGCTCGGCAACGCGCTCAGCCCGGACATCGAGCGTAGCTATCTGGAACGGTTGCTCGAGCTGAAGTAGCAGGCGGCGGGAGCAACTGGCGACGTCTATGACGCGGCGGGTTGGACCTGTCTGTTGACGAACGCCTCGCGGATCGCCTCCTGCATGCCGTCGATCGCCTCGCCTGACGCATTCGGGTTGCGATGCATCACCACATTGGACGCATCGATGTCGCCGAACCCGTCGGCTGCAGTGAGTTCGCGGCAGTCCGCCGGAATGTTGCTCCGCGAAATCGGCGCGATCGCCAAGCCTGAAGTGACGGCGAGCTTCAGGCCGCCATTGGTGTCGCTGGTATAGGCGACGCGATAGGCAAGGCCGCGCTGCTCCAGCGACTTGATGGCGAAATCCTTACACCAGCCGGCACGGTTGTAGAGCGCGATCGGCAGCGGCTGTTCCTCATGCATGTGATGCAGGTTCGACGTCACCCACACGGTTGGGTCGTGCATCAGCACCTCGCCACCGGCAAGGTCCTGCCATTCGAAGACCACGGCGAGATCGAGCTCACCGGCGGCGAGCGCCGCAACCTGCGCCCACGAATGGGCGTAGCGCACCGTGACTTCAACCTTTGGATGCCGCTTCGAGAATGCGCCGAGCGCACGCGACAGGATGGCATGGCCATATTCCTCCGGAATACCGATGCGCACCGGCCCGCCCAGCGGCGCCGCCGCCATCGACGCCGCCGTCTCGTCGAGCAGCGCGACGATGCGCCGGGCATTGACGATAAGTTCGCCGCCACGCCGCGTCAGCGCGACGCCACGTGAACCGCGCTCGAACAGGCTGTCGCCGACCAGCTCTTCGAGCTTCTTCATCTGCATCGATACGGCCGACTGCGTGCGGCCGGCCTGCTCGGCGGCCCTTGTGAAGTTGCCGGCCTCGGCGATGGCGACAAAGGTGCGCAGGAGATCGCTGTCGAGGGTTGGCCGCATCGCATCCGTCATAAGCAAAGTTGATTGCTGACATCATTCCAATTCGTTTGCAACATGTCAAACACCGGGCGATAGTCGCCTCACCCATTGGATATGCGGCCGCGAAATCGGCAGCGGACCAATCAAAGAGTCCTCACTCGTGCCCGCTGCCCGAAAACGGTGGCGGGTTCTTTTTGATCTGGAGGGTCACCGGATCGTATGCGCGGGAGCCTGGACGCGGATGCAGAATAGGATGGTGCGCGGCATCCTGAGCCTGTGCCTGGGCGTGCTGGTCTTCTCGCTGCAGGACCCGCTCGTCAAAGCCGTGTCGAGCGGCTACCCGGTGACCGAGGTGATGGCGATCCGCTCGATCATCGCCCTGCCGATCCTGATCCTTCTCGTCCATGCCGATGTCGGGCTGCGCGCCATCCTGTCGCGGCGCTTCGGCATGCTGACCGTGCGCGCCTTCATCCAGTTCACGTCCTACACCGTTTATTACCTGGCCATCGCCGCCCTGCCGCTGGCCGACGCCGTGGCGCTCTATTTCATGGCGCCGCTCTGCATCATGGCGATGGCCGGCCCCTATCTTGGCGAGCGCGTTTCCTGGCAGACGCTGGCAACCGTGCTGATCGGCATGCTTGGCGTCCTGGTGATGCTGCGCCCCGGCGCCGGACTGTTCGACTGGGCGGCCTTGCTGTCGCTGGGCTCGGCCGTGCTCTACGGATTTTCGCAATTGATGGCCCGCAAGATCGGCGACACCGAATCCTCCACCGTGATGGCCTTCTACCAGAACGGCGCCTATCTGACCGGCGCGGCCGTGGTCGCCGGCACGTTCCACCTCGCCGGCATAACCCACGCCGTCCACCCGAGCCTCGAATTCCTGGTACGGCCGTGGATCTGGCCGACACTGCCGGACTTCCTCAAGATGGCGGCGTGCGGTTTCGTTGCCTCGGCCGGCATGATCCTGCTCTCGCAGGGTTACCGGCTGGCTCCGGCCAACCGCGTCGCCACCTTCGAATATACCGGCATCCTGTGGTCGCCGCTGTGGGGTTTCCTGTTCTTCGCCGAGGTACCACGCTCGACGACCGTGATCGGCGCGGCGCTCATCATCGGCGCCGGCCTGCTGGCGCTCAACACCGACCGGCGGACCAGCCCAGCGCCGGCGCTTGTCGCCAGGGATCCGGCCTGATCAGGCGAAGCAGATCAGCGCCCGTTCGACGCGCGAACGGATCTCGGCCAGCGTGAAGGGCTTTTGCACGACATCGAGGATAATGCCGTTCAATTCCTCGGCGCGCTCGCGCTGGTCGGCATAGCCGGTCATCAGCATGATCTTCATCGCCGGGAAAAGCGCCGCGGCCGCAACCGCCATCTCGATGCCATCCATCTCCGGCATGCGGATGTCGGAGACGACGAGATCGTAACCGCCATGCGCGGCCTTGATCAGCGCCAGACCTTGCGCGCCGTCGGCGGCGATATCGATTGCGTGGCCGGCGCGTTCGAGTGCGCGGGCTGCGAGGGTGCGGACGGACTCATCGTCCTCGACGATCAGAAGCTTTGCCATGGCCGGCATATTTGGCGGGCAAAAGTTGAGTTTTCCTGAAAGCGGAACCGGTCGGCAACTCTTTTTGGAAGTCGCTCAAACGTCGCCCTTAACGACACCCACGAACGGCAGTTCGCGAAACGCATGCGAGACATCCATGCCGTAGCCGACGACGAAATAATCGGGGCAGTCGAAGCCGACATAGTCGGCATTGAGCGCGGTCTGGCGGCGCATGCGCTTGTCGAGCAGCACGGCGATGGAACAGCTTTTCGCGCCACGCGACAGCATCAGGTCGCGGGTGAAGCTCAGCGTCTTGCCCGATTCCAGAATATCGTCGATCAACAGCACGTCGCGGCCGGCAACCTCGTTGTCGATGTCGCGCAGCACCCTCACCTCGCCGCTGGTGGTGCCGGCGCCATAGCTGGAGATGAAGATGAACTCGACTTCCGGCGACAGGCCGACATCGTGCATGGCCCGGATCAGGTCGGCGGCGAAGATGAACGAGCCCTTCAGCACCGAAATCACCAGCAGATCGTGATAGTCGTGCCCGGCGATCTCCTTGGCGAGTTCGAGATTGCGCCGCGCGATCGCCGATGCCGAAAACAGGACTTCGATGTCCTTGCCGCGTACGATGGGCATAGATGGCCTTCCCCGGTGATCGCCTACTCGGCGAAAGTAACCAAAACGGTTCTTACGCCGTTCTTAGGCACGTCGAGCCGGCTGGCAAAGCCGAATCTTTCGCCGGATGCCAGCAAGCGGCCGGATGTCCCCAACGTATAACGGATTGTGCGCCCGTCTTTGCCCGTCACCCGGATATCGAGCGGCGGCAGGGTCGCGGGGCTCGTCCCGTCGTTCGCGGCCTCCCCATCGACGAACAGCACCGGGTTCGGGCCGGAGGCGTCGACACGTGACGTGACGCCTGAAATGGTCAGCGCCGACGCTTGCGCGCCGGCGAGGAACGGCGCCTGGCGCACCAGCGCATGGCCGCCTGACACCCAGAAGGCGGCAAGAGCGGCACCGACGCCGGCGATCCAGAAGATCGGCCCTCCGCGTGACGCCGGCGGCCGTTTCGCTGGCGCTTCCGGCTTGCGCAGCATGTCCATGCCCGCGATGGGCGGGGTGACGATCGCACGCGGCGGTGGTGAATCGCTTTCCACCGCAGGAGCAAGGCGCGGCATCACTTCATAGTCGGCATCGATGATATCGGCCGCCGGACCGCGCACGATCCGGTCCGCCACGGCAATTGCCGGTGGATCGGTCATGATTTCGCCGGAAACCGGGCGCGCGGTTCGCTGGTCAGCCATCATGGCCCAGTATTGCACCTGTTCGCTTTTCGTTTCTTTTGCGTAAACACAAATGGTTAACGCTTCCCCACCGGAGCTGTCGTGACAAGCCGAAACAACCCAGGAATTAACCGCCGGTTAACCATGCCGGCCGATGGTCTTTTCGCAGAACAGGCCGGCTCGCCGCCGGCAGGAATTTCAGGTCGCCGAAATTGATTCGCTTCGAAAATGTCGGCCTCCGCTATGGCATGGGTCCGGAAATCCTCCGCGACATTTCCCTGCACATCCCGGAGCGCTCCTTCCAGTTCCTGAGCGGGCCTTCGGGTGCCGGCAAGACGACGTTGCTGCGCCTTTTGTTCATGTCGCTGAAGCCGACGCGTGGACTGATCACCATCTTCGGCAAGGACCGCTCGCGCATCTCACGCACCGAACTGCCGCATCTGCGCCGCCGCATCGGCGTGGTGTTCCAGGATTTTCGCCTGCTCGACCACATGACCACCTATGAGAATGTTGCTTTGCCACTGCGCGTGCGCGGGCGCGAGGAAGCGAGCTACCGCACCGATGTCACCGAACTGTTGAAATGGGTGGGGCTCGGCGAACGCATGCATGTGCTGCCGCCGGTTCTGTCAGGCGGCGAGAAGCAGCGCGCCGCGATCGCGCGCGCCCTGATCGAGCAGCCGGAGATCTTGCTGGCCGACGAGCCGACCGGCAATGTCGATCCGCCGCTGGCGCGGCGGCTGCTGCGGCTGTTCATCGAACTCAATCGCCTCGGCACCGCCGTGGTGATCGCGACCCACGATCTTGGCCTTATGGAACAGGTCGACGCGCGCCGCATGATCCTGGCCGGCGGAAGGCTTGATATCTATGACTGAGCTACCGGCTGACCATTTCGAGGAGCAGGATGCCGAGGCGGCCGAGGCAAGACCGCGCGCCCAGCGCAAGATGGCGCCGATCGTGCCCGCGCAGAACATTGCCGGCCGCGCCCTGGTGCTGGTCATCGCTATCATGACCTTCCTGTGCTGCCTGACCTTCGGCGCGGTGACGCTGGTGCGCGACACGGCCTCGGTTTGGGAAAACCAGATCTCGCGCGAGGCGACCATCCAGATCAAGCCGGCCGACGGCCTCGACATGGAGGCAGCGCTCAGCCAGGCCTCACAGATCGCCGGCGAATTCCCCGGCGTGAAATCGACCCGGATCATCGACCGCGAAGCGACCGCCAGGCTCTTGGAGCCCTGGCTGGGATCGGGCCTCAACATCGACGACCTGCCGGTGCCGCGGCTGATCATCGTAACCATCGACGAGAACAGTCCGCCGGACTTCGCCGCCATGCGCGCCGCGATCACGCCGAAGCTGCCGAGTGCATCGCTTGACGACCACCGCACCTGGGTCGACCGGCTGGTGGCCATGGCCCGCACCACGGTGACCATCGGCGTCGCCGTTCTGGCCCTGATGCTGTCGGCAACGGTGCTGACCGTGGTGTTCGCAACCCGTGGCGCCATGGACGGCAACGGCCACATCATCGAGGTACTGCATTTCGTCGGCGCCGAAGCGCGCTTCATCGCGCGCGAATTCCGCCGGCATTTCCTGGTCACCGGCATGAAAGGCGCGGCCGCTGGCGGAGCCGCGGCGGTGCTCGTCTTCATCGTTTTTTCCTGGTGGTCGTCGCGCAATATGGCAACGCCGCAGGCCGATCAGGCGACGGCCTTGTTCGGCAACTTCGCCATCGGCTCCGCGGGCTACCTAGGTGTCGTCCTGATGGTGCTGGTGATTGGCGCGCTGACGGCGGCAACTTCGCACGCCACCGTCGTCGCCTATCTCAGCGACATCGACGTTCGCCAACCCGACGCATGAAAGGAACTCGTCTTGGCGTCGATGGAAAGAGCGCGATCACGGATGGAGAATTCGCGTAACGCAAAGTGCGTCTTTTCCCTATCAAAGGCCGCATTTCGGGATTAACCATATGGCTATGGACGTGCGGGACTCGACCGGGACGGCTGGACAGCTGCCAGTGGTGGTTGCCCGTTGGCGCGGCCATGGCAAGGTTAGCCATTTAAGGACCGCCCTGCGTCTCTCCGCTGTCTTCCTGCTCGTGCTCACAACAGTGTTCGCTAGCGGCTTCGGCTGGTTTGCCAGCAAGGTCAGCCATCTGACCACGCCCGCCAACCCGGCCAAGGCCGACGCCATCATTGTGCTGACCGGCGGCCAGTCGCGCCTCGACGCGGCGATGGAGCTGCTGGCATCCGGCAAGGGCGAGCGACTCCTGATCAGTGGCGTGCATCCCTCCGCCAGCCGTCGCCAACTCCAGGCGGCGACCGGCGGCGACAAGAAGCTGTTTTCCTGCTGCGTCGACATCGACCGCGCCGCGCTCGACACGATCGGCAATGCCGAGGAAAGCGCCAAATGGGTGGAAAACCACGCCTATGGCACTGTGATCCTGGTCACCAACAATTATCACATGCCGCGCAGCCTGCTGGAGATGGGCCGGCTGCTGCATGGCGCCAAGCTCGAACCCTACCCTGTGGTCAATTCCAACCTAGATAATGGCAATTGGCTGACCAAGCCGCGGGCGGTACGCGTGCTTTTCACCGAATACACCAAATACCTGCTAGCGCTGGCTCGCGGCATTATCCCGGTGAAGCCGACGCCCGACGGCATCGCGCTGGCCGAGACCGCCGCCGGCGGCTGAGCCCGTCATTGCTTGGCGGCAGCCCCTGAAACGCCCTTGAGGCGCGCGATCTCTTGCTCAAGGTCCTGGATGCGCCGGTCGCGCTCGCCAAGCGCCGCCGCCACATCAGCCGCCTCGAAGCGCTGCGGTATATGTTGCGGGCAATTGGCATCCCACGCCGAGACGGTGAACAGGATGACCTGTTCGGGACGCGCCTTGTAGTCCGGCGGCATCAGCCGCGCCGTCAACCCGGCGTCGTTTTCGACAACGCGTGCCGTGCCCCAGATCTTGATGCGCTGGCGCATCATGTAATCGATCAGGAACAGAAAGGCCCTCGGATTGTCGGCCAGATTGCCCTGCGTGATGAACTGCTTATTGCCGGAAAAATCCGCGAAGCCGATCGTCTTCTCGTCGAGCACCTTGAGAAAGCCGGCAGGGCCGCCGCGGTGCTGGATGTAGGGCTGACCGTCGCCATTGGCCGTCGACAGGAACACGCTGGTCTGCATTTCGATGAAGGCGGCGAGGTCCGGTGTAATCGCCGACTGCCAGCCGCCGCGCTCCTCGACGCGGGCGTAGGACTGACGCGAGCCCTTACGCGCCTGGATCGCCTTGACCGTCGGCGTGAAGGCGACATCGCTCGTAAAAGCGTGTGCGTTCATCGAAACCTCCTTGCATGAAACGTTTCTAAAGGCCGAGCTCCGATAACGTCGGATGGTCGTCCGGCCGCCGGCCGAGAGGCCAGCGATATTTGCGCTCGGCCTCGGCGATCGGCAGGTCGTTGATGCTGGCGATGCGCAGCCGCATCAGCCCGTGCTCGTCGAATTCCCAGTTCTCATTGCCGTAGCTGCGGAACCATGAGCCGCTGTCGTCGTGCCATTCATAGGCGAAGCGCACGGCGATGCGGTTGCCGTCGAAGGCCCAGACCTCCTTGATCAGCCGGTAGTCGAGTTCGCGTACCCATTTGCGCGTCAGGAACGCCTGGATCGCATCGCGGCCTTGCAGGAACTCGGCCCGGTTGCGCCAACGGCTGTCCGCCGTATAGGCGAGCGCCACCCGCGCAGGATCGCGCGAGTTCCAGGCATCCTCGGCCATGCGCGCTTTCTGTGCTGACGTCTCGGCGGTGAAGGGCGGAAGCGGCGGGCGGCTCTCAGACATGGGATTTCCTCTGCGGCATGAAGGTTGAGGCCGGCGGGCACCGCCGCCCCTTTTCCGGATTCAGGCAGCATCGCGGGCGGAAACAACCGGAAAATCGATCTCCGTCTGGGCAACCTCGTTGATATAGTTGGTCCAGACGTTCAGGGCGACATGCTGGACGATCTCGATGATCTCCGTCGTCATAGCCCGCGAGCCTGACAGCGGCGAGATCCTCCTGGCCGACATGCCCGCGGCTTTGCGCTACTCTGGCGGCAAAACGCACCGCCGCGGCTGCCTTGATATCCGTGGAGCCGCCATGGCGGTTGGCCAGCATCTCGGCGGCGTCGAGCCTTGCGAGTGTCTTGCCGAGATAGGTGTGGGCGGCAGACAGTAGTTGCAGCCATTGATCTCGGCGATCGCCAGTGCGATGCGCTCGCGCGTCGGCGCCGGCAGCCGGCCCTTGGCCAAGGCTCCCATCATGCCGAGATAGCCTTCCAGCGCGGCCGGACTGTTGGCGACCATCCGAAACAGGTTCGGGATGACACCAAGCTGTTTTCCCACCGGCTGCAGCATGGGCAGCGCGGCGGCGGGAGCGTTTGCGATGGACGAAGGCGTGGCAATGCGGGGCATGGAGATTGCCTTGTTGAGGTACCCCGCCTATATGCAGCCTTCCATCTTACGGATGTAGATGCCATATTTGCAATCAACCCTTCCATTTTCTGGAAGAAATGATGGATCGTCTCGAAGCCATGTCCCTTTTTGTCGCGGCAGCGGAAGGCGGCAGCCTTTCCGCCGCTGCTCGCCGTTCGGACGTTCCGCTGGCAACGGTCAGCCGCAAGGTCTCCGATCTGGAGCGCCACCTGAAGACACGCCTGTTGAACCGCTCGACGCGGCGGCTGACACTGACCGATGCGGGCCATGCCTATCTCGCTGCCTGCCGCCGCATTCTCGACGAGGTCGGCGACGCCGAACGCACCGCCGGCGGCGAATACAGCGCCCCGACAGGGGAACTGATCATCACCGCGCCGATCGTCTTCGGCCGCCTTCACGTGTTGCCGGTTGTCACCGAGTTCCTCGCCGCCTATCCGCTGGTGGATATCCGCCTCACGCTCGGCGACAGGATAAGCCAGTTGGCCGAAGACCATATCGACCTCGCCGTCCGCATCGGCAGGCTGCCGGATTCGCGGATGGTCGCCATCAGGGTCGGCTCGATCGGTCATGTTGTCTGCGCAAGCCCGGCCTATCTGGCCGGACACGGCATTCCTGGGACGCCGGGAGAGCTCGATACGCACAGCTGCATCACCTTCGAGGGCCTTGGCTCGCTTGCCACCTGGACCTTCACCGTGGACAAGGCTGATTTTGTCGTACCGGTCCGCTCAAGGCTTCGGGTCAACACCGCTGAGGCGGCGACCGATGCGGCGATCGCCGGGGTCGGGTTGACCCGGGTGCTTTCCTACCAGATCGTCGCCGCCGTACGATCAGGAACACTGCGCCCGGTGCTCACGGATTTCGAACCCGAGCCTTGGCCGGTAAACCTGGTGCATGCAGGCCAGGGCCGGCTGCCGGTAAAATTGCGCGCCTTCCTCGACTTCGCCGCCCCACGCCTGAGGGAACGGCTGGCGCAGGCGGCCTGGTAGAACGGGCAGTATCGCACCGTTTCCTTTTTCCCCGCGCTTGGTGTAACCAACGCACACTTCCTCACCGGACCTCCCCCATGCTTTATGTCAGATCGCTGGCGTTCAATTTTGTCTTCTACGTCAATCTGATCGTCCAGATGATCCTCTGGACCCCGTACTATTTTCTGTCGTCCCGCCACCGCGCCTGGTTCGTGCCGAAATTCTGGTCGCGCACCTCGATGTGGCTCTATGACAAGATCGCCGGAACGACAAACGACATCACCGGGCAGGAAAACCTGCCCGAGGGCTCCTTCATCCTGGCGCCCAAGCACCAATCGTTCTGGGACGCTATCGCCTTCTTTCCTTACCTCCAGGACCCGCTTTACATCCTGAAGCGCGAGCTGACCTGGATCCCGTTCTTCGGCTGGTATATCTTGAAGATGCGCATGATCCCGGTTGATCGCGGCAGCCGCTCCAAGGCGCTGAAGGCCGTGGTCGCTGCGACCAAGGAAGAGATGGCGCGCAACCCGCGCCAATTGATCATCTATCCCGAGGGCACGCGCCGGGCGCCGGGCGACGAGCCGGCCTACAAATACGGCATCGTTGAAATCTACACCCAGCTTGGCGTTCCGGTGGTGCCGGTCGCCCATGTCGCCGGCCTCTATTGGCCGCGCCGCAAGTTCCTGCGCTATCCCGGGACCGTCAAGGCGCGCTTCCTGCCGCCCATACCGCCTGGTCTGGGCAAGGACGAGTTCATGGCGCGGCTGATCGGCGAGACCGAGGCTGCCTGTGACCAGCTTCTCGTCGAGGCATCGCGCGCCCCCAATCCGCCGGCCCTGCCGCCAACGGCGATCAAGCGGCTTCGGGAGCTGGGCACGAAGGCCTGAAGGCTCGCCGGCCAAGCCGTCAACCGTGCACCGCCAGCGCCATGGTCAGCAGCAGCGTCGCGGCAAAAGCCAGATTGATGATCCGCGAGGCGACAGGCCGGCGCAGGAAGCGCGAGAACGCCGCACCGGCAAGAAGCCACACGACGTGGATGACAACGATCATCACCGCGAGAACGGTCAGTTTCGTCCACAGCCGGAGCTCGGCATCGCCCGCGCTCGACGAAGCACCCGCGAACACGGCGGCGATCGCCACATACGCTTTCGGGTTGGCCACCGCGAGGAGAAAACCGGCCAGCCATGTCGGGCGCGACGCGTCGGCGGCGCGTACGGCCAATGGCGGGGCGGTGGCGATCTTGAAGGCGAGATAGAAGATGTAGGCCGCGGACGCGCCAACCAGCAACGGCGCCAGCTTCGGCATCGACCCAAGCACCGCCGCGACACCGGTCGCCACGACCAGCAGCACGGCGATCGTGCCCAGGACGATGCCGCCGGTGTAGTGCAGCGAATCGCGCAGGCCGAAGGCGGCGCCAACGGCGGTGACGCTTATCGTCGCCGGCCCCGGGCTACCCATGACCACGGTGGCGGCCAGCAACAGCGCAAGCAATTGGCGCCAAAGCTCCGGCTGCGAAACAAGCGATCCGGCCATCTGATCCTCCGCCCTGCACCCCGCGCGAAGGACGGTATGGCAAGGCATGAGGATCGTCTTGGACGTTCGTGCGCCCCGCGCTGCCGGCCGCCTCAGACGCTGGCTTTGTCGAGTTCGGCCATGTCGTCCGCGCTCAACTTCAACGACACCGCCTTGATCAGGCTGTCCATCTGGCTCGGCCTGGTGGCGCTGGCGATCGGCGCGGTGACGCCTGGCCGTGCGATAACCCAGGCAAGCGCCACTTCCGCCTGCTTGGCCGAATGCCTGGCGGATACGGCGTCGAGCGCCGCCAGAATGCGCATGCCGCGTGGATTGAGATAGCTGCCGACATCCTCCCCGCGCTCGCTCTGGCCGAGATCGGCTTCCGTGCGGTACTTGCCGCTGAGAAAACCCTTGGCCAGACTGAAATAGGTGATGACGCCGATATCCTCGGCCACGCAGAGGTCGCGTAGCGGGCCATCGAAGGAGGAACGGTCGTAGAGATTGTACTCCGGCTGCAGCACCTCATAGCGTGGCAAGCCGCGCAGGCTTGCCACGTCAAGTGCCGCGCGCAACTGGCCGGCATCGAGGTTAGAACAGCCGGCATAGCGGATCTTGCCCTTGGCGAGCAGTTTCTCATAGGCGCCGAGGGTTTCCTCATAGGGCGTGGTCGGATCCGGCCAGTGCGATAGATAAAGGTCGATGAATTCTGTCCGCAGCCGCTTCAGCGATGCATCGACGGCCTTTTCGATATAGGCGGCCGACAGGTCCTTGTGGCCCTGCCCCATGTCCGAGCCGACCTTGGTGACCACCACGACCTTGTCGCGGTTGCCACGATCCTTCATCCATTTGCCGATGATGGTTTCCGATTCGCCGCCCTTGTTGCCGGGAACCCAACGCGAATACGCGTCGGCCGTATCGATGGCATTGAGGCCCGCGCCGACGAAGCGGTCGAGCAGGTCGAAGGAGGTTTTCTCGTCAGCGGTCCAGCCGAAGACATTGCCGCCCAGAACCAGCGGCGCGATGGAAAGGTCGGTGCGACCGAGACGGCGTTTCTGCAAGACGGATCTCCGTGATGATTGGGACCGGGCGATGCCGCCCGCTGGCTGGGTTCGGAGCTTAACCTAGGTCCTGCCGCATCGAGATCAAAGGCCTGGCCGCCTTTTCCGCAGAGCCAACGCTTCACGAAGTCGCTATCCGGCGCGCCACATCCTCCAGCCAGTGGTCGCGGATATCGAGCGCTTCCAGATGCTTGAGCGTGCTCAGCACATAATCCTCATTGTTGCCGGATCGGCCGACCGCGCCGCGCACCAGGGCCGCCGCATCCGCCGCATCCAGCGCCCCGGCATATTGCTCATGCCTGCGGTCGACGATGTAGGCCACGGCTTCAACCGCGCCGCCGCCGTCGAGGCGCACCTTGAGCGTGCGTTCGAGATAGACGCTGGTGACGAGCTCGCGTTCGCGTAGATACGCAATGACCTCGTCGCGCAATTCGCCAGGCACGCGGAATGCAAGGCCGACGCAGGAGCCGCCATGGTCGAGGCCAAGCACCAGTCCAGGCCGCTGACGCGTGCCGCGGTGCACGAAAGAATAGACGCAGAGCGAGCGGCGATAGCCATGCAGGTGGGCGCGTCGTGTCTCGACATGCGCGAAACCCGGCCGCCAGATTAGCGAACCGTAGCCGAACACCCAAAAATCGCCCATATCAACGCGCCTGATTGCAAAAAGAATGGCAACACCGCACCGGAAACCGGTGTTTTTTCCGCCCGTGTCCGTCTACCTATTCGTCTCTGTCCCCTGGTGTTGTCGGAATCGAGAATCCGTCCACACCATCCATGCGTTAACGAGAGCCAAAGCATGACGTCAAGTGACGAACGCCAACCGGGTAGCCGTCGCCGCCTGTGGTGGCTTGCCGCGTTCATCCTGGTGCTGTTCGCCGTTTACAGCGCCGGCTGGTTCTATATGGCCGACAGGGTGAGGTCCGAGGCCGACAAGGCGGTTGCCACGCTCAACAAAAGCGGCATCGAGGCCGGCTGCGCCAATCTCCAGGTCGGTGGCTATCCCCTGAGCTTTGCCGTCTCTTGCGACAACCTCGCTTACGAGGACGATGCCAAGAACATCGCCGCCTCGGCCGGTAGTTTCAATGCCACCGCCCAGGTCGTCCAACCCTTGTCGCCGGTTGCCAGTCTGCGCGGTCCGCTCCGGACCTCCGTCCCGGGCATGATGCCGCTCTGGATCGACTGGGACAATCTGCAGGCCAACGTCAAACTGTGGTACCCGCTGCCGCGGCGCATATCGCTGCAGGCCGAGGGCCTGTCGGGCCAAACCGACCCGGCCGACGACACCGATCCGGTCGAACTGTTCAGTGCCGGCAAAGCATCAGGCCAGTTGCAGCCGAATGGCGGGGATCTCGACTATGTCGGCAGCTTTGGCGATCTCGAGATCGATCCCGATGCGATCGGCGGGCGCGTGCTGCCGGCGCTCGATGCCAGCGGCGACGTGACACTGAAGAACGGCGTCGCGGTGATCGGCACGCAGGTGAAAAGCCTGCGCGGCCAGAGGATCGAAATCCGCACCCTCGATCTGTCGTCGGGAACGGCGCGTGTCACCGTTTCCGGGCCGCTTTCGGTCGATGCCGAGGGCCTGGTCGACGCCGATCTGATGATCAGGATCAAGGATCCCAAGGCCGTGGCATCCATTCTTGCCGGCGCCATACCCGAGCAGAAGAATGTGATCGAGCAGGGTTTTGGCGCCCTGGCGCTGCTTGGCAGCGAACCGTCGATGCCGCTGAAAGTGGTCAAGGGCAAGGCCTCGCTCGGCTTCATCCCGCTGGGCAAGATCAAGCCGGTGCAATAGTCCCGCCATGGCAAGACCCGTGAAGCTCCTGAGTGTCGGGGCGCTGACGCTGGATACGATCCTGCGTGTCGATACATTGCCCCATCATCAGGGAAAGTTCATCGCCTCCGACGGCATCCAGATCGCCTCGGGCATGGCCACGAGCGCGGCCTGCGCCGCGCATCGTCTCGGCGCCGAGGTATCGCTATGGGCGAGCGCCGGCGACGATCCGGTCGGCGATCAGCTGATTGCGGGAATAGAGGCCGAGGGCGTCGATTGCAGCCATGTGCGCCGCGTCAGCGGTGCGCGCTCGGCACTGGCCTCCATCCTGGTCGATGCGCATGGCGAGCGGATCATCGTGCCTTTCTACGACACACGCGCTCAGGCCGATCCCGAGGCCTTGCCGTTCACCGACTTCACGACATTCGATGCCGTGCTGACCGACGTGCGCTGGCCGGGTGCCGCTGCCCTGGCCCTGAAGGCGGCGCGCGCCGCTGGCCGACCGGCTATCCTCGATGCCGATACCGCGCCGCTTGCGGTGCTGGAGCAGTTGTTGCCGCTGGCCTCGCACATCGTCGCCTCCGAACCGGCAGTCCGCATCATATGTGGCCACGCGCTGGATCTGGAGACCGCCTGCACCGACCTTGCCTCCCGCACCGATGCCTTCGTCGCGGTCACCGGCGGTGCGGCGGGAACCTGGTGGCTCGATCGAAGCGCTGGATCAGCCCGCCATGTCGAGGCACCGAGGATCAAGGCGGTCGACACGCTGGCCGCCGGCGATGTCTTTCATGGCGCCTTTGCCGTCGGGCTGGCGGAAGCCATGCCGGTCGAACAGGCCTTGCGTTTCGCAAGTGCGGCCGCCGCGCTCAAATGCCTGCGCTTTGGCGGCAGGCTGGGCGCGCCGGATCGGGCGGAGACGCTCGCCATGATGGCAGCGACCTGGCCTGAAACAGCTTAGCTCTTTGCCGGGTGCTCGACCGCCTGGCGGCCGAAATCGGGCGCGTCGATATCCTGGCCGGCTTCGATGATCGAGCGGCGCACGGCGCGGGTGCGGGTGAACAGGTCGAACAGCTTGTCGCCGTCCCCCCAGCGGATCGCACGCTGCAGGAAGGCCAAGTCTTCCGAGAACCGCGCCAGCATTTCCAGGATGGCATCCTTGTTGTGCAGGCACACGTCCCGCCACATGGTCGGATCGGAGGCGGCCAGACGCGTGAAATCGCGAAAACCGGAGGCGGAATATTTGATCACTTCCGTCTTGGTCACCGATTCCAGATCGTCGGCGGTGCCGACGATGTTGTAGGCGATGATGTGCGGCAGATGCGAGACGATGGCGAGCGTCATGTCGTGATGCTGCGGGTCCATCGTGTCGATGTTGGCGCCGCAGCGGCGCCAGAATTCCGACAGCCGTTCCAGCGCGTCCGGATCGGTGCCCGGTACCGGCGTGAAGATGCACCAGCGATTGTCGAACAGGTCGGCGAACCCGGCATCCGGGCCGGATTTTTCGGTGCCCGCCAGCGGGTGGCCGGGAATGAAATGGACGCCATCAGGCACATGCGGTTGCATCTGTGCAATGACCGACGCCTTGGTCGAGCCGACATCGGTGAGGATCGCCCCCTTTTTCAGCGCCGGCGCGATTTCCTGCGCCACCGCGCCGGACGAACCGACTGGCACCGAGACGATGATCAGGTCGGCGTCGTGGACCGCTTCCCTGGCAGCCGTGGTGTAGGAATCGCCGAGGCCCAGTTCTTCGGCCCGCGTGAGCGTTGCCGCGCTGCGGGTCGAGATGGCGACATGACGAGCCAGATCCTCACGGCGAATGACGCGGGCGAGCGACGAGCCGATCAGGCCAATGCCGACCAGCGCGATTTTTTCAAACATCGGAGATGCCATGGTTTCTAGCTTTTCAGGAATGTCGTGAGCGCGGCGACAACGCCGCGATTGGCCTCTTCAGTGCCGACGGTCATGCGCAGCGCGTTGGGAAAGCCGTAGCCTGAAACGCGCCGCAATATATAGCCGCGCGCGCTCAGATACTCATCAGCAGCCGCCGCCGAATGCTTCTGGTCGTCGGGAAAATGAATGAGCAGGAAATTGCCGACGCTCGGCGTCACCCGCAGTCCGAGCCCGGTCATCTCTTCGCTCAGCCAGGTGAGCCAGGTCTCGTTATGCGCCACGCTGCGCTCGACATGGGCGCGGTCGCGGATCGCGGCGATGCCGGCTTCGATCGCCGTCGCATTGACGTTGAAGGGGCCGCGCACGCGGTTGATGGCATCGACGATGTGCATTGGACCGTACATCCAGCCGATCCGTGCGCCGCCGAGGCCGATCTTGGAGAAGGTGCGGGTCATCACCACGTTCTCGGCGCTGCCGACCAACTCGATGCCGGCTTCATAGTCGTTGCGGCGGACATATTCGGCATAGGCCGCGTCGAGCACCAGAAGCACGTTTTTCGGCAGTCCGGCATGCAGCCGGCGCACCTCCTGGAACGGCACATAGGTGCCGGTCGGGTTGTTGGGATTGGCCAGGAACACGATTTTCGTGCGCGGTGTGACAGCCGCCAGCATCCCATCGATGTCGGCGCGCTCGTCGGTCTCCTTGACCACCACCGGGGTGGCGCCCGCCGACTGGATATAGATCTTGTAGACCATGAAGGCGTGTTCGGTGAACATGGCCTCGTCGCCGGGCGCGAGATAGGTCTGCGCCAGCAGGCCGAGGATCTCGTCGGAACCGTTCGAGCAGATGATGTTCTGCGCGTTGAGGCCATGCACCTCGGCGATCGCCTCGCGCAACCGCCTGGCGGTGCCGTCGGGATAGACGTCGAGTTTGCCGGCGACCTCACGCGCGGCCTCGATCGCCTTCGGCGAGGGCCCAAGCGGATTCTCGTTCGACGACAGCTTGTAGACCTTGGCGACACCGGCCGGCGCCGTGCTCTTGCCGGGCACGTAGGCGTCTATGTCCATGATGCCCGCGCGCGGGGTCGGGCGTGCCTGATCAGGTGTCTGGTTCATTTTTGCAAAATCCGTCGAGAATGCCTCCATCCGGAAGCCGCTGCGGAAATACAAGCCATGGCAGGCAATGTCGAGGGGCGGCAGTGGTGCCGGCCGCCGGCATTGACGGCGAGGCGGGCGAGTTCTAGAAGGGCAGGGACAGTTCCGTGGTGATTTGGCCGGTCGGCTTGCAGCCACGTTAAACAATTCGCTAAAGGGCCGTTTGCGTGACGTAACCGGCTTTGCGAAAGCAATGCCGGTTTTTTATTGTCCGCGACCGGCCGGACGAACGCATCGGCGGCGCGGAGATCGGCAGCGATTTCCGCAAAAGCATGGCGCAGCAAGAGAGACGTGATGGCTGTTCTGCGTGCAGGAAAGACCAACAACGAGGCCGACCAACCGTCGAGCCCGGTGTTGCGTTTCGGGCCCGACAAGCCGCTCAGGCTCGACGCCGGCACGCTGCTGTCGCCATTCCAGATCGCCTACCAGACCTATGGCACGCTGAACGACGCCCGTTCCAATGCCATCCTCGTCTGCCATGCGCTGACCGGCGACCAGCATGTCGCCAGCACCAATCCGGTGACCGGCAAGCCAGGCTGGTGGGAAGTGCTGATAGGCCCCGGCAAGATCATCGACACCAGCCGCTTCTTCGTCATCTGCTCCAACGTCATCGGCGGCTGTCTTGGTTCCACCGGGCCGGCCTCGACCAACCCCGTCACGGGAAAGCCCTATGGACTCGACCTTCCGGTCATCACCATCCGTGACATGGTGCGTGCGCAGCAGATGCTGGTCGACCATTTCGGCATCGAGAAGCTGTTCTGCGTGCTGGGCGGTTCGATGGGGGGCATGCAGGTGCTGCAATGGGCGTCGAGCTATCCCGAACGGGTTTTTTCGGCACTGCCGATCGCCACCGGCGCGCGCCATTCGTCACAGAACATCGCTTTCCACGAGGTCGGGCGGCAGGCCGTGATGGCCGATCCGGACTGGCATGGCGGCAAATATTTCGAGCACGGCAAGCGCCCGGAAAAGGGGCTGGCGGTGGCGCGCATGGCCGCCCACATAACCTATCTGTCGGAAGCCGCCCTGCACCGCAAATTCGGCCGTAACCTGCAGGACCGCGAAGCGCTGACCTTCGGCTTCGATGCCGATTTCCAGATCGAGAGCTATCTGCGCCACCAGGGCATGACCTTCGTCGACCGTTTCGACGCCAACTCCTACCTCTACATGACACGGTCGATGGATTATTTCGACCTCGCCGCCGACCATGGCGGCCGGCTGGCGGACGCCTTTGCCGGCACCAAAACCCGCTTCTGCCTGGTGTCCTTCACGTCGGATTGGCTGTTTCCGACCGAAGAGAGCCGCTCCATCGTCCATGCGCTCAACGCCGCCGGCGCCTCGGTATCCTTCGTCGAGATCGAGACCGATCGCGGCCACGACGCCTTCCTGCTCGACGAACCGGAACTGTTTGCCGCCATCAGCGGCTTCATCGGCTCGGCCGCGCGCGCCAGGGGGCTGGGCGTATGACCCCGAAAAGTTGCAGACTTTTCGGACCAAGGTCATGCGCCAAACAGAAAGGCGAAGCCATGACCCCGAAGAGTTGCGGACTTTCCGGACCATGGTGCGCCGCTCAGGAGGCGAAACCATGAGCGTCAACGGCAGCCAGCGTGTCGACCTCGAGGTCGTCGCCAACCTCATCCCGCCGCAATCGCGCGTGCTCGACGTCGGCTCCGGCGACGGCTCGCTGCTCGAATTGCTGCAGGAAAGCAAGCAGGTCGACGGCCGCGGGCTCGAGTTGTCGCAGCGCGGCGTCAACGAATGCGTGGCGCGCGGCCTCTCGGTCATCCAGGGCGATGCTGACAAGGATCTCGAATTCTATCCCGACAAGGGTTTTGACTTCGTCGTCCTGTCGCAGACCCTGCAGGCCACCCGCAATCCAAAACTGGTGCTCGACGAACTGCTCAGGATCGGCAATCGGGCGATCGTCTCCTTCCCCAATTTCGGCCATTGGCGGGTGCGCCTGTCGCTGTTCGTCAAGGGCCGAATGCCGGTGACCAAGGATCTGCCCTATTCCTGGTACGACACGCCCAACATCCACTTCTGCACCATCCGCGACTTCGTCAATCTGTGCGAAGAGCTTGGCGCGACGGTGGAAAAGGCGACCGCGCTCGACGCCAACGGCCAGAAGATCGGCCTGTCGATGCCATGGTGGTTCTGGAATTTCTTTGGCCAACAGGCTGTGTTCCTGCTGAAGCGGTAGTGGTTGCCATGCATCTCTTTCGCAGACGGCCTCTTCCGGTTGAAATACCACCTGACATCCTGTCTGGCATAAAAGCTGGAATTCTGGTCTGCACGTCACCGCGCAGCGGCAGCAATCATCTCGCTGGATTGATGGCAGCCGCCGGGCTTGGCAACCCGTTGGAGTGGTTCGGCGGCCGCCGTCTTCTTGAATTGCCGAACTATCCTCGCGATCCCCGCGCTCAAGTCTTGCGGGCATTGAGGGATGGGCGATCCCCTTCCGGAATTTACGCAGTCAAACTGTTTGCCAGCCAATTTTCACAAGTGGCTAGAACCATCGACCTACCAGCCACCCTCCCAGAATTGCGCTATGTCCGTTTGACGCGCCGCGATCTCCTTGGCCAGGCAATCTCCTGGGCGCGCGCCCGTCAGACCGGCCGATTCCGTTCTACTGAGACCGCCAACAACGCGCCACGTTACGACGGCGCGGCGATCGCACAGTCGCTTGATAAACTTGTGCTGGAAAATCTGGTTTGGGACCTCTGGTTTACAAAAAACGGTGTGCCTTTCCTGTCGTTGACATATGAGGATCTTTTGCAAGACCCACAGACCAGTCTCAAGAAAATCGCTGGTCTCGTTGACGCCAAGCTTTCCCCTGACGTCGGATTTGGCTTTGCGTCCGGCCTCGCAATTCAACGAGACACCGTCAATGTAGAATGGCGGCAGCGTTTCTTGGCGCAATATTCAGACACTTCAAGATTCCCTGTTGACCGCACTCGCGGTTCCCTTTGGTCCCGATTTGGTGGCGGTGGCTGATCGTCAGTATTGTTGGGAAACATCCCCGCGTGATCTTGAAAGGGTTGCCTTTAGGCCGACTTGCAGGGACTATCGCCAGTGCGATGCAGCGATATGGTCCATGCGGAAATGGTTGAACCACACACAACATATTCCCTCGTGGTGGAGATGGAGAACGCCAAGTCCATCGATTGGGACGAAGTCGGCGTTGGCCTGAAGGCCTTGGCACGTGAAATCACCACGGTTTCTTCAGCCGGCTTGCACAGACCCAAGGTTGTTATCTCTCACGGCGGCACGGACGCCGACGCTGGATCGCTTCGTATCGACGTCAGGGCGGTAGCGCCACAGCTGGAACAAGTTGCCGATCTGATCTTTACCGCTTTTCCCGGGGGCCGATACTACGATCTAAAAAACAACGGCATGTTGGCAACGGAGGGGGATATCGTCATTTTCACCGATTCCGATGTAGTGGCCGAACCAGGCTGGCTATCAGGTTTGCTTGAGCCCTTTAGCGATCCCGAAGTTATGTGCGTGAATGGATATACTTATCTTTCATACGATGATTTCTTTTCGAGGACGTTTGCACTGATCTGGTTTTTCCCAATGGCTCACGGGGACAAGCGGTTTGCCTCGAAACGAGCGATGAACGCCAACAATGTAGGGTTTCGGCGCGACTGGATCGTCGATCATCCTTTTCCAAGACACAATGGCTTCAAGGTCTCGTGCACATTGCTGATGCGCGAACTGCAACGCGAAGGCCGCACAATTCGTAATGTCAACGCCCGCGTCTACCATTACTCACCGCGGGGCTGGCGATTTTTTTTCTGGCGCGCCCTGGTCACGGGCAGAGACGCCGACCGAAAGTTCGTGGAGCTCAAATCGCCTGGCCGCACGCAACGGATCGTCAAGTCCTTCAGCCGTTGGTTCACCATGTTATGGCGCACCACAAGACGGATTATCGGCCATGCAGGGGGCACCGGGATGCCGCTTTGGCAGATTCCGTTTTCCCTTCTTGTCGGCCTTGCATTCTACAGTTTGGCGTTTTGGGGCCAGTTCAGTCTCGCTACAGGCCTGGTCAGCGACGACATCGAGATCGTGCCCGGCTATGTCGGGCACAGCTAGCTGATTTTAGCGGTGGATTCGATCGCCCTTGCGAAAATTGATCGTCAACGCCACTGCGCAAGCATGGACAGCGATGGTGTTGCAGTTAAGGCTCCAGGAGCCGGAATTCATCACGCCTTGTCGGTCGAACGACAGCAGAATAGGATGACCTACAGGTTGTTCTTTGTAGCGTCGTGCCGAATCCGATGAGGGCCATCCAGGGGGAAGTCCGATCCGTTCAACCATCCTGAAGATCAAAGGACCTGGCGCGAAGTGTGTTTTTGCGCTGAAGACGGCTGACGCGATATGACCGGTAAGACGGAGCAGGCGCCCCTCATCACGGTCATCACACCGACCCACAACCGGCGCGAAACGGTGCTCCGCGCCGTCGAAAGCGTGCTTTCCCAGAGCATGCCGCGGTTCGAGCATATCGTCGTCGACGATGGCTCGACCGACGGAACCGAGGCGGCGCTCGCCCGCGTCAGCGATCCGCGGCTGATCTATGTCGGCGCGAAATGGCGCGGCGCCAACGCCGCCAGGAACGCCGGCATCGAACGTGCGCGGACCCCCGTGGTGACATTTCTCGATTCCGACGACGTCTACCTGCCGCACCGGCTTGAGCGCACGCTGGCCCGGTTCGATGACGATCCGTCGCTCGAAGTATTGCTGAGCTCATACGTCTCGCTGAAGAGCGGCCGCGCCACCAACTGCATCAATCCCGAGGCATTCGTGAGTTCCATGGTACTGGAGCGCACGCTTGTGGCGCAGACGATCTTCATCGCCGGCTCGGCGATATCGGCCCGCCGCGAGGCCCTGCTGGCGGTTGGCGGCTATGACAGCGACATCACCCGGATGCAGGACCGGGAGTTGCTGCTGCGCCTCGCGCAGCGGTTCGGCGCGCAATTGTCGGGAGATATCGACTGGACGAAATACAATTCGGAGAATTCGATTTCGGGCCGCAGGACAGGCTATGTCGAAGCCTATGCCAATCTGATGGGCAAGCACCCGCATATCGCCCGCTCCTACCCGCACATTCCGCCCTACATGATCTCACGGCAGATCATCGCCGATATTCTCAGGGGCCGGATACCGGAGGCGTTCGAGGGCTATATGGCCAATCGGTCGTCGAAGGCGCTCGGCTACTCCTTGCCGGAACTGGTCAACGGTTATGTCCAGGGCCGGCGCTGGCGCCGCGATCTCTTCAACACGTTCCGCAACGAGTTTGGCGCCCGGCCTGCCTGACCCACGGCCAGGCCTATCGGTCCAGTTCCGGGAAATAGGGATCCGACAGGAACCGCCTGTCCCGTTCCCCCAGAAGGCAGTCGATCGGGGCGTCCATCTCGACAGGCGTGATTTTGGGCTTGTCCTGAATGCCGCTGACTTCCAGAATCAGCTTGCGCCGGATCGCCGTCGAGAATTCGGCGGCCGCATGGATCGGCAGCACGAAGGAACCAGGTCCGCCGGTCACGCACTGCGCATAATACTGATCGAGATGGCTGAAGGTCGGCGATGGCTTGATCAGGATCGGCAGGCCGTTGACGACTATGCCCTTGGCAATGGCCGCATCACGCGTCACGGTGACCGGCGGCCCGATATTGTTGGGGCCGTCGCCAGATATGTCGATGACGCTGCGTTCGCCCGCGAAATTGGTGCCGTCGAAAAGCTCGGTGCCGAAAGCAAGCGCGTTTGAAATCGAGGTGCCGCGGAAACTCCGGAAGGGGCGGGCCGCAAGCTTGTCGGCAAAGCTGTTGGCGCTCTCGGCGCCGTCGATGATTTGCCAGCCGATGACCGCGTCGTCGCGCACCGTGCCGGCCCACTCGAAATAGGCGAGCGCAATGCGGCCCGTATGGCCGGAACGGACCGCCTCGATGAAATCGGCATGCCGCAGCGCCTCGACGTAGCCGGCGCGTTGAAGGGCGAACTCGGTCTCGTCCATCGACAGGGAGATATCGACCGCCAGCACCAGTTCGACGTCGACGGTCAGCGTATCCGGCGCCGAAGGAACCGGAGCGGCCTCGGCGCAAGCCAGGCAGGCAAGCAGGCTCATCGTATCAAGCATGGCCAGCACAGCGATGTTTCGATCGCAACATCGCTCGCGATCACGGCGAAATAAAGCTTGTGGCAGGCGCGCGCCCGGCCGGTCCGAATGCCGGCTGTTCTATGCCTTGCGCCGTACGGCGACTGGCGGCGGTTCGATCGCACCTGCCCGGACGGGGGCGGGTTTCAGGGCGGGCGCGCCGGTATCCTTCACGATCGTCAGGGACCGCGGGAAGAACTGATTGTTGTGCAGGCCGCGCCCGATATTGATGATCGCGGCGTCCTTCAGATGCTTATCCAGCAGCGACAGCACGCGCCTTAGCGACGGGCCGTCGAATGCATCCATCGCTTCATCGATAACCACCCATTTCGGCTTGCGCAAGGCGAGCCTGGCGAAGGCGAGCGATCGCTGTTCGTCATCGCCCAACTCCCGCTCCCAGCGGGCCGACCGGTCGAGCGAGGATGACAGCCGCCCGAGGCCGACTTCGCCAAGCACCGCCGAGATCTCGGCATCGCTTGCCGGAGCAACACCATAGGGATGGTCAAGAACCTCGCGCAGCGTGCCAGCCGGGAAATACGGGACACGAGGCACGAAGATGGGGGCTTCTCCCGCCGGCATGCCGATCTTTCCGCTCCCCCACGGCCACAGGCCGGCAATGGCGCGGAAGAACAGCGTCTTGCCGGCGCCGGGCTCGCCGGTGATCATCACGCGCTCGCCGGCATGGATTTCGACATGCTGGTCGGAGAGCGTCGTACAGCCCTCCGGCGAGGCCACCTGGAGTTTCTCCAACGTCAGGCTGCCATTGGCGTTCTGATCGAAGGAGATACGCTTCTCCTTGTCGTGCAGCACATCGGTTTCATCGAGCGCGATGCGGAAGTCGGCGACACGCATCAGCGTGGCACGCCAGTCGGCGATGCTGCCGATGTTGTTGATGAACCAGCGCAACGACGAATGCACCTGGTTGAAGGCGCCGACCGCCATCATCAGGCCGCCAAAGCTGATATCGCCCGAGAAATAGACCGGCGAGGCGACCAGGATCGGCGCCACGACGGTGATCCAGCCATAGGTGTCGGTTACCCAAGACAGGTTGATCTGGGCGGTGTAGATGCGGCGCATGGCACCCAGCACCGTGCCGAGGTCGAGTTCGAGCCGTCTCTTGGCATCATTCTCGCCACGGTACAGCGCGATGGCATCGACATTCTCGTTGACGCGCACCATCGAGGAGCGCAGCTCCGCTTCGCGCGTGTAGCGGTCGCTGTTGAGGCGGATGAGCGGCCGCCCGACCAGCCAGCTCAGCCAGGAGGCGGTGCCGGCATAGAGGAACGCCGCCCAGACCATGTAGCCCGGTATCGCCAGCGAGGTTCCTCCAAAATGGAAAACGAAGCCGGAGGACAGTTCCCACAGCACGCCGACGAAGGAGACGAGCAGGATGAAGGACTGCAGCAGGCCGACACCAAGATCGGTCGACAGGTCCGACAGATGCGCGGCATCCTGCTGCATGCGCTGATCGGGATTGACGCCGATGGCGCCGGCATTGGCCAGCCGGAAAGCACGCGCCGGCCGCATCCACTGGTCGATCAAGTCCAGCGTCAGCGCCTCGCGCAACTTCAGCCGGATCATCTGGTTGAGCCAGGTCTGGCCGATGTTGAGCACCAGCAGCCCACTGGCGATCATGGCAAAGACGAGAAGCTGATGCAGGAAGGCGGCCATGTCGCGGCGCGCGAGCGCGTCGTAAAAGGGTTGGTTCCAGCGATTGAGCAGAACCTGGCCAATCGACGTCGCGACGATGACGGCCATGATGCCGGCCGACGTCCACAGCAACCATTTGCGAACCGGCGATTCTATCAGCGCCCGCTTGATCGCCGCCACCTGATCGCGCAGGCTGCTGACCACGGCGACCGGCTGAACGGTGGCCTGATTGTCCAGTTGATCAGCCATAGCCGAGGTCCTTGCGTTAAGTAGCGAAGCTGAAACCGGATGAGATTAAGAGAGCCGACGGCGGCAGTCCCTCAACCACTTTGCGAGCCCAGCACGACAGATAGGTCGGAAAGATGCCGCGCGATGCAAGTTTCCATCGCGATCACGACGGTGTCACTTGCCGAGCCGACGATGCCGCACCGCTTCCCTCGGCCCGCCGGCCGAGCCGTGTCGCGCCATGTGGCGACAGCACCGGCACGAAGACGCGGCGAGACGCACGCTGGGCCACCGGCACGCCTTGATAAAGTCGCTTCTGCGCTTCCACGACAATGACGCCGGAGAAGATCGGCCACAGCCGCCGGCCGGCGCGCTCCAGCACATTGTGGAAGCGCATCATGAAGCGCCGTCGCGATGGCGGGAAAAACAAGGCATCGGACCACGCGGCGGGCGTGAAATTCGCCTCGCGCAGCAGTTCGGTGAGCTGCCCGCGTGAGAAAGGCCGCCCGTTGCCGAACGGCGTATGTTCGAAGCGTGCCCAGACGCCGCGCCGGTTGGGCACGACGATGACGACGCGCCCCGCCGGCGACAGCACCCGCCAGATCTCGTTCAGCGTCTCGCGCGGGTTCTCGACATGTTCGAGCGAATGGACGAGCAGCATGCGGTCGATGCAGGAATCGACCAGCGGCAGCTCCTCGTCGAAGACCAGTGCCGTTGCCGTCGGCCCCGTCGCCGGCCAAACCACGGCGCCCTGGGTCGCCGGCATGAAGGCGAAGACCCGCTCGGCGTCGGAGCCGAAGCGCTCCAGCCAGGGCAAGGTATAGCCGAGACCGACCAGCCGCTCATTGGGCACCGCGGCCCATATCGACGATAGCGCCATGGTGATCGAACGCTCGGCGAACCGGCCGAGCGTTGTCGAATAGAAGGAGCGAAGGTCGACGATGTCGGAATGCATGTCAGGGATGTAGCCGTGATGTCGGGCGGATTCAACAAAAGGTCCAAAGCGGCGGCACGGCGGATGTCAATTTGACATCCCAGGATGACATTCGGGATGTCATTCGCTTTGACATCCGGGATGACATTCACGCGGCGGCACCCTATGTCTGCAGCGGTAAATGGAGAGATGCGATGCCGGTCGAAATCGAACAGTTCATGTGCCGCACCGACAATTTCGGTGTGCTGGTGCATGATCCCGAAAGCGGCCAGACCGCAATCATCGACGCGCCCGAGGAGGCGCCGATCCTCGCCGCGATCAAGCGCACCTGCTGGACGCCGACGATGATCCTGACCACGCATCACCATGTCGACCATGTCGAGGCCAATCTGGCGCTCAAGGAGCGCTTCAAGCTGCGCATCGTCGGCCCGGAGGCGGAAAAGGCCAAGATTCCCGGCATCGACGAAACCGTCGAAGAAGGCTCTATCCTTCATCTCGGCGATGAGCGCATCGAGGTGGTCGCCACGCCCGGACATACCGCCGGCCATGTCTCCTACCATCTGCCGGCATCGAAAGTGGCGTTCACCGCGGATACGCTGTTCGCGCTGGGTTGCGGGCGGCTGTTCGAATGCAAGCCGCCGGTGATGTACGAATCGCTGAAGAAGCTCGCGGCCCTTCCCGCCGAGACGACAGTCTATTGCGGCCACGAATATACGCTCGCCAATGCCCGTTTCGCGCTGAGCGTCGACCCCACCAATTCGGCATTGAAGGAGCGTGCCGCGCGGATCGAGGCGCTGCGGGTCGACAACAAGCCGACGCTGCCGACGACGATCGGCGAGGAACTGTCGACCAATCCCTTCCTGCGCTGGCACGATCCGGCAATCCGCAAGCATCTGGGCATGGAGAAGGCTGGAGATGCCGAGGTCTTCGCCGAGATCCGCAAGCGCAAGGACAATTTCTGAGCGCCGTGTTGGCTTTCTGCCGATGACCAGTTCCGCGGAAATCATAGCAACGCTCGCACTGAAGCCGCATCCGGAAGGAGGCTGGTACGCGGAAACTTCTCGCGACGAAGCCGGCGGTGCGCGGGGCCATTCGACCGCCATCTATTTCCTGCTGGAACGGCATCAGCTTTCGGCCTGGCATCGGGTCAGGGACGCCGCCGAGGTCTGGCATTTTTATGCCGGTGCGCCGCTGGCGCTGTCGATGTGGGAAGAAGGCGGCGCCATTATCGAGCAGGTTCTCGGCATCGACCTCGCGGCGGGCGAACGGCCGCAAATCGTCGTGCCGGCAGGCTGGTGGCAATCTGCGCGCAGCCTGGGCGAGTGGACGCTGGTCGGCTGCACCGTCGCGCCAGGTTTCGATTTCGCCGCCTTCGAACTCGCCGAGCCGGGCTGACAGCCCTAACCCAGCAGGAAACCCAGGGTAATCGCGAGCTGGGCGGCGTAGTACAGTACCCAGACGGCGAGGCGCATCAAGGCGCGCTGCGGTGATATGGCGGCGACCAGGAATTTCTCCGTGGCGAGCAGCCCGTCCGATGCCATGAACAGCACCACGCCGCCGATCACCCAGCTACTGTTTGTCGTCAGCGCCGACATGCCCATGGCCAGAATCGCAAGGATATAGGCGGCGATCGGAATACGCAGGCCGGGACCGACACGGCGCCAGAGCGCCGCCAGCATGACAATCGCGAACACCGCCATGGCCAGTGCAATCGCGCCCAGCCAGGATTCGGCGGCAAGCAACTCCAATCCGCCACCGCTACGCAGGAACAGCGCGGCATAGATGATATGGGCGACTAGAAAGCTCGCCAGCCCGCCGAGAAATGCCTTTTCCCCGTCGCGCGACAGGAAGGCGTCACCAGCCGCGCTCAGCGCAAGGGCGGCGACCAGCAGCAGCGGGCCGCCCTGGATTGCGGCGAGTACGGCGAGCATGGCCACGGCGAGCGTCTTTGCCGCCGAGCGGGCCAGCGTCGGCCGCATGCCAAGCGTGAAGGCATAGATCACCGCCGCCACCAGCGAAAAGATCAGCGTTGCATTGGCATTGGCGTCGATGCCGCCGGCAAACGGCATCGTCATGCCCTGGCTCCGCCTTCGGATGCCCTGGCTCCGCCTTCGGGTGCCCCGGCTCCGCTTTCGGGTGCCCCGGCTCCGCTTTCGGATGCCTTGGCTCCGCTCCCGGTCGCCGCTGGCTTGCGCAAGAAGAGCGACTTTGCCGCCAGCGCCGCGCCGCCCGTGATGAGCACGCAGGCGGCCAGAATGCGCAACGAAGGCTCGGCCACACCGGCCGCGATCAGCACCAGCGTCGACAAAAGCGGTGCCGCGTAGCTTGCGGCACCCAGCACCTGGATGTTGCCGCGCTTGACGCCGATGTCCCAGGCATAGAAGGCGGCGCCCACCGGCATCAGGCCGAGCCCGAACACGGCCAACCACTGGCCGGCGCCGTCAGGCAGCACTGTTTCCTCGAGCGCCAGGTGGCAGGCGAGCGACAGCACGGCGGTTGCCGCGCAGAACCAGGTGACGATGCTGGTCGGCACCGACGGGAAACGTCGCGACAGCAGTGAATAGGACGACCATAGCAGGGCGCAGACGGCGGCCATGGCATAGCCGAAGGTGTAGCGCGCGTCGAAGGCCAGGCCGCCGCCCTTGGTGACGATCAGCACGGTGCCGGCAAGGCCGAGCAGCGCGCCGACGACATGATTCCAAGCCAGTTTTTCGCCCGGCATCAGCGCCGAGCCCAGCACGATCAGCAGTGGCCAGAGATAAGCAATCAGGCTCGCCTCCACCGCCGGCGCGTTGCGCAGCGCGGTGAAATAGAAGAAATGGTAGCCGAACAGGCCAGCAATACCGATCACCCAGACCTGGGGCGGGATTTTCTGGCTCCTGTCGCTGGCCGGCATGAACAGTCGCGCGACAAGCCCTACGCCCGTGCCGATCGAGAAAGTGATCGCCGACAACAGGAATGGCGGCACCTTGCCGGACGCATCCGTCAGCAACGCAAGCAACGCCCACATGGCGACCGCCGAAAAGCCGATCAGTGTTGCGCGCCCCATTTTGTCTCCAGTGGCGCGCCCCATCCTGTCCCCGGTGGCGTGCCTTATTGTACTGCTTCGAACCGCCTAGCGCTGATGGTCAAGGTACCGATCTGCGTTCCGACCGTGGCGTGGATCGGCGCATATACGCCGGTTTGGCCAAGCGGTGCAAACGTCACCATCATGCGGCTTTTATTCTTGAGGTAGTTGAGCGCCTTGCGGCCCTTGCGATAGCCCGCCACCGGCTCGAAACCCATCTGGCAGGTAACGGTGTCGCCCTTGTAGCCCGGCACCGAGATCGTTCCTTTCGAGGCGTAGGTCAGTGTCAGGTCCGCGCGCATCTCGCCATCATAGAACTTGACCTTGCGGCCGCAGACCTGGTCGAGGCTGTCGGCATGGATGACGGTGGCGGCCATCGGATCGAGCACCGATGCCAGGTCGCCGGCGCCGATCGGCACCCAGGCCTCGGGGTCGCGCTTGCCGGGGGCGGGGATGACCTGCGTCGAGGTCACGTTGCCGTTGGTAAAGCGAATGTCGATCGAGGATGCCTTCTTGCCGGAAGTGTAGTCGGCACGGAATGCCTCCGGCACCATCTTCTGCCCGGAGATCGTACCCTTGGACGAGATCGTGCCCCGCGTGTCGTCGAACAGCTTGGCGAGACCCGCCGCGGAGACACTGCCTTCGATCGTGTAGGCGCCATTCTCATAGTGGCTGGAGAAAGTCGACCTCGCGATCGAGAGACCCAGAAACGACACCGTGTACTCGCCCTTGAACGACTGCGGCGAGGCAGCGGACGCGGCGGACGGCAAGGCGACGGCAAGCGCGGCAACAAGCGCGTGAGACGAACGAGGCATGGCGGGATCGGATCCTTGATTTTCGGCCGGAGGCGGCGACTCCGGTCTGGCATGTCCCTGTGAGACCGCTTATAGGGTGAAATCCGGCCTTAATATGAAATGCCGGGCGCTTCCGTGGGGAAGCCGGAGCTTGACGCCCCGGTGAAATGCAACTAAGGAACGCCAACTTTTCCATAAGGCCGCCTGACCAGAACCGCGCGCCACCCGGCGTGGGCACAAAAGTTTGGCAGGCCACGAGAGAACTGAAGGTTAAAACCATGTCCCGCACCTGCGAACTCACTGCCAAGGCAGTCCAGACCGGCAACAATGTGAGCCACGCGAACAACAAGACCAAGCGTCGTTTCCTGCCGAACCTCGTCAATGTGACGCTGATTTCGGAAGCGCTGAACCAGAATGTGCGCCTGCGCATTTCTGCCAACGCGCTGCGTTCGGTCGAACATCGCGGCGGCCTCGATGCCTTCCTGGCCAAGGCCGACGTCAAGGAGCTGTCGCAGCGCGCGCGTCTCTTGAAGAAGCAGATCGCCAAGAAGAACGCCGAACAGGCTGCCGCTTAATTCGTCTCTCAGGCGGGGGACAACCGCCCTGGCCAACCTCTTGTTGGCCACTGAGCATCGGATAGATCCGCAAGGTTCGACAATCCGATGCTCGACTACGAAGCGAGCGTGATCCGGTTTTCGGCAAAACGCTCCGCTGGTTCCATTACCCAGGATAAAAAAATGTCTTCCTTTTCGCGATACCTGCCCTTTGTGGCCGCCATGGCGGTTGTCGTCGTGGCATCGAATGTCCTCGTGCAGTTCCCCATGCAGGGCCAGATCGGCGGCCTGTCGCTCGCCGACGTTTTGACCTGGGGCGCCTTCACCTATCCCTTTTCCTTCCTGGTCACCGATCTTGCCAACCGCCGCTACGGACCTGCCGTGGCGCGCCGGATCGTCTTTGTCGGCTTCATGACGGCGGTGGTGTGCTCGATCCTCGTCCCGCCCTTCCTGTTCCGTCATGGCCTGATCGAGTTCGAGACATCAGCCGACCGGCTGGTGCGCATCGCGGCCGCTTCGGGCGCTGCCTTCCTGACCGCGCAGTTGCTCGATGTCACCGTGTTCAACCGGCTGCGTCGGCAGAGCTGGTGGCGGGCACCGATCATCGGCACGCTGGTCGGATCGGTGTTCGACACCGTCGTGTTCTTCGGTGTGGCTTTTTCGGCCGCCTTTGCCTTTGTCGGTCCAAGCGATAGTTTCGCGCTCGAAAGCGCCCCCTTGATGGGCGTGTTTCATGTCGATGCCATGCGCTGGGTATCCTGGGCGCTCGGCGACCTCAGCGTGAAACTGATCATCGCTGTCGTGGCACTGATCCCCTACCGGCTGCTCGCCGCCCGCTGGAGCCAGCCGGCCTTTGCCGCAGCCTAAGCCGTGATTCCCTGGATCCAGCTGGACTCCGCGAAAACGCCCGACGGCCAGCAGGAATTGCGGCTGAAACGGCGCGGTTCCGAATTCTCGATCATGCTCGGCACCAACGAGCTGATGAACAGCCGGCTGAACGGCTCCGAGGAAGCGCTGGCGGAACTGTCCTGCCAAAGGATTGCGGGCCATCGGCAGCCGAAGATCCTGATCGGCGGGCTTGGCATGGGTTTCACGCTGCGCGCTGCTCTCGCCGACCTGGGCGACAATGCCGAGATCGTTGTCGCGGAACTGGTGCCGGCCGTCGTCGCCTGGGCGCGCGGCCCAATGGCCGAGATTTTCGCCGGGTCGCTCGATGATTCCCGCGTCACCATCCGCGAAACCGATGTCGGCCAGTTGATACGGTCCGGGGCCGGAGCCTGGGACGCCATCCTGCTCGACGTCGACAATGGCCCCGAGGGCATCGTCCACAAAGGCAATGACGCCCTCTACAGCGTGGCTGGCCTCTCCGCCGCGCGTACCGCCCTCAAGCCGGGCGGCGTGCTGGCGGTGTGGTCGCAGGGACCTGATGCCGGCTTCACGCGGCGGCTGAAACAGGCAGCTTTCGCCGTCGAGGAAGTCAACACGCGCGCCAACGGCAAGCGCGGCGCGCGTCATGTCATCTGGATAGCCACCAAAGCCTCATGATCTTGACCAAGATCGTCGGCAGCCGGGGCTAGTTTGACCGCTGAAGTTCGGCGGCAAGGGCCTCCAGCAGCCCGCGAGTCCCCTCCTCCCGTCCCTTGGCGGAATTGATGCCGTCGAAGAAAGCGCCCTGCTCGGTGTAGGTCAGCCTTGTGCCATCGCCTGAAGGCGTCAGCTCCACGGTGGTCAGCGATGCCGACATGGGCTGCGGCCCGACCGCCATCCTGTAGGAAAACACGATGCGCCGGTCGGCGACGATGTCCTGGAATTGCGCGTCGAGCCTGATCTCCGGGCCGCCGCCATAGCTGAAGCGAGACACCTCGCCGCCGCCGATGCGAAAGTCGAAGCTGAACTCGGCAACGGCAAAACCATCGCCTTCGATGCGCCAGCGCCGCACCGTCGCTTCGTCGGCGAAGGCATGGAAGACACGTGACGGCGATTGCGGATAGGTCCGCTCGATGGTGAAGGTGGAGTGGATGACGGAATGCTCATCCTTGACGGGGGCAATCTGGTTCATTGCGGTTCGTCCTTTTTCTGGTTCTGATTTTTCTCGGGGGATTGATCCGTCTCGGCCAGGATCTGGCCAAGACGGTCGAGATGGCGTTCCGCCGGTAGGCGGCGTTCGGCAATCCAGTCGGCGAGCGGAGCGAGCCCGCCCGGTTCGATCCGGCAGGTGCGCACCCGCCCGATCTTTTCGCTGCGGATCAGACCGCAGGCCTCCAGTACCTGGAGATGCTGCAGCACGGCGGCGAAGGTCATGCCGAACGGCTCCGCCAGTTGGCTGACGGTGGCCGGTCCACTGCTCAACCGTTCCAGGATCTGCCGACGGGTGGGCTCGACAAGAGCGCGAAGGATGCCGTCGATCTCTGAACGGTTAAGCATGGACTTAAGTATCGTTGGCACCATCTCAATTGTCAAGTCCAGACTAAAGTTTTTTCGCAAACACGATCATGGTCGATAAACTCATTCAGATTTAGTGGCCTGTCAGGGAGAACGCTGGGATGGCCGACGCATGGACAAAATCGCCAATAGGCGTCGCGGCGGAGCTGCCACTCAATCCTGGTGCAGAATGAATTCCAGGTAGAGATTGCGCTGCAGGATCGACTGGTTGTCGTCGGAGATCAGCGAAACCATCAGCGCGCCGTCATCGCGGGTCCAGACGTCTAGCCCTTCCATATTGTCGATCTGGTAGCCCATGTCGGCTTGCAGCAGCACCGGCCCGTCGGCAACAGCGCCCTTCTCGACGCTCTCTCCATAAATGCGCCGCAGCCGCATCTTGAGGCCGCCCGTCATGGTGAAACTGCGCTCCAGCAGCAAAAGGTCGCCATCGGGCAGAAAGGCGCCGTCGGTGATGTCGAAATCGCCGTTGCGCTTGACGGTGAAGACGCCCTTGTGCGGCCCTTCGATGATGGCGGCGTAGATGTTGCCGGCCTTGTCGAGGCTCTTTTCCGAGACCACGACAAGGCCGCCCTGATGCTGGCCGTTGGCATTTGAATGGGTGACTGTCTCGAAGCCGCGGTTCTTCCGCAGTTCCCGCGCCGGCGCCAGGAAATCCAGCTGCCTGAACGGCGCCTTCATGTTGTCCGGGTCGATCCTGAACTGGACGACGCGGTGGTTGCGTTCGAAACCGACGGTGGCGATGCCGTCCTTGACCGCGAGGCCCTCGGCATCGACTTCCCGTTTTTCGTCGATCGGCTGGCCGCTCTGGTCGACCATTTGCTGCATGCGAAAATTCTGGATGCCGACGGGTCGCCCATCGGCGTCGCGGGCCACCGAGCCGAAGAACCAGTAACCGGTATCGGCCACACCGATGAAATCGCTGCCGGCTTTCAGAAACCGGAAGGCCGACAGCGCGCCGAAATCGTGTGATAGCGAGGTCATCTCCAGCCCGCCGACGAATTCGAGTTGGCCAAACTGCTTGTCGGTACCGCCAATATGGAATTCGGTGATCGGGCGGGCCGAGATTGCGACAGGCTCAACTGCGGCCGAGCCGGCCGAACCGGCTGGCGCCCAAGCCATGCCGGCAAGCAAGGCGATGGCGGCGAAAAGCGTGTCCCGAAGCCCGCGCCGCGAAAGGATCATCCGGCGCGTCGCGTGCCGCCGCGCCGCGTATGCTTCGCGCTTTCCTCGGCAAACAGCGAAGCCAGTTGCTCGGTCATGGCGCCGGCCAGTTCCTCGGCATCGACGATGGTGACGGCGCGCCTGTAATAGCGGGTCACGTCATGGCCGATGCCGATGGCCAGCAGTTCGACCGGCGAACGCGTCTCGATCAGCTCGATGACGGCGCGCAGATGGCGTTCGAGATAATTGCCCGGATTGACCGACAGCGTCGAATCGTCGACCGGCGCGCCGTCCGAGATCATCATCAGGATCTTGCGCTGTTCGGGCCGGGCGATCAGCCGGTTGTGCGCCCACAGCAGCGCCTCGCCGTCGATGTTTTCCTTGAGCAGGCCTTCGCGCATCATCAGGCCGAGATTGCGCCGCGCCCGCCGCCAAGGATGGTCGGCCGACTTGTAGATGATGTGGCGCAGATCGTTGAGCCGGCCGGGGTTCGGCGGCTTGCCGTCCTTCAGCCATTTCTCGCGCGCCTGCCCGCCCTTCCATGCCCGCGTGGTGAAGCCGAGGATCTCGACCGAGACGCCGCAGCGCTCCAGCGTGCGCGCCAGGATATCGGCGCAGGTGGCGGCGACGGTGATCGGCCGGCCGCGCATCGAACCGGAATTGTCGAGCACCAGCGTCACCACCGTGTCGCGGAATTTTGTGTCGCGCTCCTGCTTGAACGACAGCGGCTGCATCGGGTCGATGACCACGCGCACCAGCCGCGCCGGGTCGAGATAGCCCTCTTCCAGGTCGAAATCCCAGGACCGGTTCTGCTGCGCCATCAGGCGGCGCTGCAGCCGGTTGGCGAGCCGACCGACGACGCCCGACAGATTGGCGAGCTGCTTGTCGAGGAAGGCGCGCAGCCGGTCGAGCTCTTCCTCTTCGCAAAGCTCCTCGGCGCCAACCGTCTCGTCGAAAGCTGACGTGTAGATCTTGTAGTCGATTTCCTTCGGCAGATTGGTGAAGGGATTGTCGTTGCGGCGTGCCTCGCCGGGTGTCTCGGCGTCGGCATCGTCATCGTCGGACAGATCGTCGGCCGTTGCGTCGGAGGCTTCGGTCTCCGCCGATTGCTCGTCGTCTGCCGACGCCTTGGCATCCTCGGACTGCGACTGCTCGGAGCCGGAATCGTCTTCGCCGCCCTCCTCGCTCTGTTCCTCGCCTTGCGGCTGGTTGTCGTCATTGTCCTCGGAGTCTTCGGTCTCCTGGTCGTCGCCGAGTTCCTCGGCCATTTCCATGGAGGCGAGCATCTCGCGCACGACGCGGGCGAAGGCCTGCTGATCCTCGAGCTTTTCCGACAGGCCGTCGAGGTCGGCTCTGGCTTTCTCCTCGACCCAGGGCCGCCAGAGTTCGACCAGCCGCTCGCCGCTCTTCGGCACCGGCCGGCCGGTCAGCTTTTCGCGCACCATCAGCGCGAGCGCCTCCTCGATGGGCGCGTCGGCCTTGTCCTTGACGTCGACGAGGTTGGCCTTGGTGTATTTATCCTCAAGCATCGAGCCGATATTGTCGGCGACGCCCTGCATGGCGCGGCTGCCGATCGCCTCGACGCGAGCCTGCTCGACCGCATCGTAGATGGCGCGGGCGGCCTTGCCTTCGGGCGCCAGCTTGCTGTGGATGCGAACATCATGGCAAGCGCGCTTCAACGCCATGGAATCGCCGAGTCCGCGGGTGATCGCGATGTCGGCTTTCGATGCCTTCTTGGGCAGTTCGGGCAGCCGCGCGCGGCTGCCCGCCAGCGCCGGCCTGTCCTTGGCGAAGCCGACTTCCATCTCCTTGTCGCCGGCGATGGCGCGCATGCAGACGGTGACGGCGCGCTTGAAGCTGTCGGCTTCAGACCCCGTCTTCGACTTGTTGCGCGTGTTGTCGCCTGGACCCGCCATCGAGGCTCTGCTTAGCCCAGCACCACGTTGGCCGCGCTCTCTGGCAGATCCTGGCCGAAGGCGCGCTGGTAGAACTCGGCGACCACCGAACGTTCCAGCTCGTCGCACTTGTTGAGGAAGGTCAGCCGGAACGCCATGCCGACATCGCCGAATATTTCGGCATTCTCGGCCCAGGTGATGACGGTACGCGGGCTCATCACCGTCGACAGATCGCCATTGATGAAGGCCGAGCGCGTCATGTCGGCGACGCGCACCATCTTGTTGACGATGTCCTTGCCCTTGGTGTCGCGATAGTGCTTGGCCTTGGCGAGCACGATGTTCACTTCATTGTCGTGCGGCAGATAATTCAGCGTGGTGACGATCGACCACCGGTCCATCTGCGCCTGATTGATCTGCTGGGTGCCGTGATAAAGGCCGGTCGTGTCGCCCAGCCCGACCGTGTTGGCGGTCGAAAACAGGCGGAACGCCGGATGCGGGCGGATAACCCGGCTCTGGTCGAGCAGCGTCAGGCGGCCGGACGATTCCAGCACGCGCTGGATGACGAACATCACATCCGGACGGCCGGCGTCATACTCATCGAAACACAGCGCGACATTGTGCTGGTAGGCCCAGGGCAGGATGCCGTCGCGGAATTCGGTGATCTGCAGGCCGTCCTTGACGACGATCGCGTCCTTGCCGACAAGATCGATACGACTGACATGGCTGTCGAGGTTGACGCGCACGCACGGCCAGTTGAGGCGGGCGGCGACCTGTTCGATATGGGTCGATTTTCCGGTGCCGTGATAGCCCGAGACCATGACGCGGCGGTTGTAGGCGAAGCCGGCGAGGATCGCCAAGGTCGTCGCCTTGTCGAACAGATAGTCGGGATCGATGTCGGGCACATGCTCTGATGTCACCGAATAGGCCGGCACCACCATCTTGGACTCGAAGCCGAATTTCTCCTTCACCGACACCGTCGTGTCGGGCAGATTGGCGATGTCGCGATCGACCTTGTTCATATCTCTCAACGTCTCCACGGGCGAAACGTCGCGTTGCGCCGGCAATCCATTTTGTTCGGGGGCGGTCTTAGAGCCTTTTCCAACCTTATGAAAGTTGGAAAACGACACAAACCATAGGGTCGCTCAGCACAGGCCTGCCTGTTTGAGCACGCGATAGGCCTGAAGCACATCGCGGAACCGGTCTTCCGAACCTCTGTCGCCGCCATTCGCATCCGGATGGTGACGCTTCACCAGTTCCTTATAGCGCGCCTTGATGTCCTTGCCAGTCGCCTTTGTATCAAGGCCAAGCGTTTCCAGCGCTTTGGCCTCAAGGGGCTTGGCCTTGCGCTCGCGCGCCTCGCGCGGATCCTTCGGCCCCTTGAACAGGTCGAACGGGTCGCGCATGCGGTTGTAGTAGCCGGCGCGGCCAGAGCGCATCTGCGCCATATCGGGCGAGGAGCGTGTCGAGGCGCCGTTGACGCCCATCTTCCAGGTCGGTCGATGGCCGGTCATCGCTTCCTTCTGGAAGCGGGCGACCTCGGTGTCCGGCACGCCGGAGAAGTAGTTGAAGCCCTTGTTGTACTCGCGCACATGGTCGAAGCAGAAGCGGAAATACTCGCCCTCCTTCATGCGCCCGACAGGCGCGCGATGCGTGCCCGCCTCCTTGCAGCCATCCCACTGGCAGATCGGCGCGTGCGCCTTCACCTCCGCGTCCTTGTCTGGACGGACGCGAATCTTCTCGAAATATTTGGGATACGGCTTCATCTCACCCATTTATGGGGCGTTCGCAGATGCGAAACAAGAATTGACATTTTCGCGATCATCGCCCTAACCGCTGAATCGCGGCTTAAAGCGGGCGAATGACCGATTTTGTTGTACGCCGGCGGCCTGGTGAAACCGATTTTCGGTTTTCATGGCGGCGAGCCAGCCATATGTGGTGAAGGGAAAAGACGATGTCCATACAGGCGACCATGGAAGACAAGCTCAACAAGGCATTTTCGCCCGAGCGGCTCGTCATCCTCAACGAAAGCCATCTCCACGCCGGCCATCATCACGTGGAATCCGGTCACCACACAGAATTCGACGGCGCCGGCGAGACGCATTTCCGGGTCCGCATCGTCTCTCGGAGTTTTACGGGCATGAGCCGCATCGACCGTCATCGCGCCGTCAACCAGCTTCTGGCCGACGAGTTGAGCGCGGGCGTGCACGCGCTGGCGATCGAGCCCGCGGCGCCCGGTGAACAGACGCGCTGGTAGGCCAAGCTGCGAGCCAGCCCTGCGCCTCCCACGCTGCGTTCAAATGACCGCTTCGATCAGAAACGGCCCCGGTCGAGACAAGGCAGCGTCGAGCAGCGCGTCGAAACGTTCGCAGCTATCCGCACGCGCCGCCTCCACGCCCATGCCTTTGGCCAGCGAAACCCAGTCCAGCGCCGGATGGTCGAGATCGAGCATGCGCTTAGCATTCTCGCCGATCGCGTTCACCCCGACATTACGCATCTCGCCATGCAGGATCGCATAGGTGCGGTTGGAAAAGACGATCGTCACCACGTCGAGATGTTCCCGCGCCTGCGTCCATAGCCCCTGCACCGTGTACATGCCGCTGCCATCTGCCTCGAGATTGATCACCTTGCGGCCGGGACAGGCGATCGCCGCACCTGTCGCCAGCGGAATGCCGCCGCCGATCGATCCGCCCGTGCCCATCATGTAGTCATGCGGCGCCGCAAAGGCCGATAGCGCGAAGAAACGCCGCGCCGAGGTGACGGCCTCGTCGCAGACGATCGCTTCGGCCGGCAGCTTTCTCGCGACGGACAGCGCAATGGCATCTTCCGTCAGCCGGCCGTTCGGCGTTGCCTCGTCAGGAAAGGCGCGGGCAACCACGGTTAGCTGTGACGGCTTGATGCCCAGTTCGTCGCGAAGCGCTTCCAGCGCCGCATGCAGGTCCTGCCCATGGGCGGCGAGCGTCAGCACCTGGCAGTCATCACGGACAAGCCGTCCCGGTTTTCCCGGATAGGCAAAGAAGGCGACCGGCTCCTTTCCGCCGACCAGCACAAGGACATCGATATCCCTGAGCATCGCCGTCGCCGCGTCGACCGGATAGGGGATGCGCGTCGGCGCGACACGCCCGCGCCCGCGCTGCATGCGGGCGATCAGGACCTCGCTGAACAGCCTGACATCGCAGGCCGTCGAAATCTGGCCGGCGATTTCAAGAGCATCGGCCCGTGCCGCCCGCCCCCGAACGATCATGCCAACACGGCCCGGAGCCGCGCGGATCGCGGCAGCGATCGTTCGCACGGCCTCCATGCCGACGGCTGGCGGCGGTGTGAGTTCCACCTTGCCGGGCGAATCCGCGTTGGCGTCGCCCCAGGCGGCATCAGCCGGCAGGATCAGCGTCGTGACACCAGGCGGCGTCAGCGAGGCGCGAAAGGCAGCCTCCGTGGCCGGCTGGACATCGGCGGGCCCTTCGATGCGTCGAACCCAGTTGGACATCGGCGCCGCGAGGCCTTCGATATCGCTGGTCAGCGGCGCGTCGAGTGGCAAATGGTATGAGGCGTGGTCGCCGACGATGTTGATCATCGGGCTCCTGGCGCGCCGGGCGTTGTGCATGTTGGCAAGACCATTGGCCAGCCCCGGCCCTGTGTGAAGCAGCGTCGCGGCGGGACGGCCGGTCATGCGCGCATAGCCGTCGGCCGCACCGGTCACCACGCCCTCGAACAGGCCAAGCACACAACGCATCACGGGCTTACGGTCGAGCGCGGCGACAAAATGCATTTCGGATGTGCCGGGATTGGCGAAGCACACCTTCACATCATTGGCCAGCAGCACGTCGCACAGGACATCGGCGCCATTCATGCAAAATTTCTCCCATTCACGAAGAGCAGTTGCACCCGCGGATGTCCGCACGGCAATATCCCGCCGCCGCTTTTGGCATGATCCAGCCACAGGCACCGGGGCGGTCAGCGTGTCGCCATCCCTGCCGAAAATCTTGGTCGATCTCCAGATCGCAAGAGTTTCCTCGGACGCCGCGAGCGTTCAATCAGGATAGGCGGCCATTCGGGCCGGAGCGATGCCAGGATTTTGATGCCAGATGCATGCGCGCCGACGGAACAAACAATGCCTTCCCGCAGTTGAATGTGTGGGCCCCGCCAGAATGGCTCTGAAGGCAACGATCATGCGTGAGAACCCATCCGACGTCTTCCACCTCTTTTCGGAAATTTATGCAAACGCCGCCCAGGAGGAGATAAGTCTCCAGCAATATCTGCTTGCCTGCCGCGAGGACAAATCGATGTATGCCTCGGCGCCGGAACGAATGGTCGAGGCGATCGGCGAGCCTGATCTGGTCGACACCAGCAAGGACGAGCGGCTCGGCCGCATTTTCTCGAACCGGACCGTCAAGATATATCCCTCCTTTTCCGATTTCTACGGAATGGAGGATACGATCGAGCGCATCGCCGGATATTTCCGCTATGCCTCTCAGGGCCTCGAGGAGCGCAAGCAGATCCTTTACCTCTTGGGCCCGGTCGGCGGCGGTAAGTCCTCCTTGGCCGAACGGTTGAAGAAATTGATGGAGGAGCGCCCGATCTACACGCTGAAGGTCGGCAACCAGATCAGTCCGGTTTTCGAATCGCCGCTTGGCCTGTTCCATCCAGATCGCATGGGCGATCTCCTGGAGGACAAATACGGAATAGCCCGGCGCCGCCTGAACGGGCTTATCTCGCCATGGGCGGCCAAGCGCCTCGACGAATTGTCCGGCGACATTTCCAAATTCAGCGTCGTCAGACTGATGCCGTCGCGGCTGCGCCAGATCGGCATTGCCAAGACAGAGCCTGGCGACGAGAACAATCAGGATGTCTCAGCCCTGGTTGGCAAGGTCGACATCAGGCAATTGGAAAATTTCAGCCAGTCCGACCCCGACGCCTATTCCTACAGCGGTGGACTGAACCGGACGACGCAGGGTCTGCTCGAATTCGTCGAGATGTTCAAGGCGCCGATCAAGGTGCTGCATCCATTGCTGACGGCGACCCAGGAAGGCAGTTACAATGGCACCGAGAATTTCGGTGCCTTTCCCTACCAGGGCATCATCGTTGCCCATTCCAACGAATCCGAGTGGCAACAGTTCAAGAACAACAAGAACAACGAGGCATTTCTCGATCGCATTCTCGTGGTCAAGGTGCCGTATTGCCTGCGCATCACCGAAGAAAGGCAAATCTACGAAAAACTGCTGCGCGAGAGTGAATTGGCCGCCAGCCCCTGCGCGCCCGAGGTGTTGGACATCCTCAGCCGGTTCAGCGTCTCGACGCGCCTTGCCGAGCACGACAATTCGCCGCTGCACACCAAAATGCGCGCCTATGACGGTGAGAACCTGAAGGAAGTCGACCCGAAGGCGAAGTCAGTCCAGGAATATCGCGACGCCGCCGGCGTCGACGAAGGCATGACCGGCGTCAGCACGCGCTTTGCCTTCAAGATCCTGTCGCAGACGTTCAACTATGACACTGCGGAAGTGGCCGCCGATCCGGTGCATTTGATGTACATACTGGAAGAGGCGATCAAGCGGGAGCAGTTTCCGAAGGAGATGGAAGCGGCCTATCTCGAATTCATCAAGTCGGAACTGGCCGCCCGTTACGCCGAGTTCATCGGCCACGAAATCCAGAAGGCCTATCTGGAGTCCTATAGCGAGTATGGCCAGAACCTGTTCGACCGCTACATCGCCTATGCCGATGCCTGGATCGAGGACCAGGACTACAAGGACCCCGATACCGGCCAGATCCTCAACCGCGAGGTGCTGGACAGCGAATTGTCGCAGGTCGAAAAGCCGGCAGGCATCGCCAATCCGAAGGATTTCCGCAACGAGGTGGTGAAGTTCACGCTGCGTGCCCGGGCGCGCAACCACGGCCGCAACCCGTCATGGACGAGCTACGAAAAGCTGCGCGAGGTGATCGAAAAGCGCATGTTCGGCCAGGTCGAGGACCTCCTGCCGGTGATCAGCTTCGGCTCCAAGCAGGATAGCGTCACCGAAAAACGGCACAGTGAATTCGTCCAGCGGATGGTGGAGCGCGGTTATACGGAACGGCAGGTCCGCCGGCTGGTCGATTGGTACATGCGGGTGAACAAGGCGGGCTGAGAGCAGCCCGAATGGTTGCATGCCGATCTTTATCGACCGCCGCCTGAATCCGAAGGACAAAAGCCTTGGCAATCGCCAGCGCTTCCTCAGGCGTGCCCGCGAGGAACTCAAGCGCAGCATTCGCGACCAGATCCGCGCTGGGCGGATCGCCGACGTGGACGCGGAGCATGTCGTGCCGATGCCCGAGAGAGGCACCGGCGAGCCGACATTCAACGACGCCAGGGACACCGGCCGGCGCCGGCACATCCTGCCGGGCAACAGGCAATTCGCCCAGGGGGATCTGATCCCCAAACCTGGCCAGGGCGGAGGCAAGGGCGGTTCGTCACCGGGAAACACCGCATCCGAGGACGACTTTCGTTTCGTCCTGTCGCGCGAGGAGGTGCTCGATCTTTTCTTCGAGGATCTCGAACTGCCCGACCTGGTGAAGCTCAATCTCAAGGAGATCCTTGCCTTCAAGCCGCGCCGGGCGGGTTTCGCGGCCACCGGTTCGCCGACCAACATCAATGTCGGCCGCACGATGCGCAACAGCCACGGCCGCCGCATTGCGCTCAGGCGCCCCAAGCAAGCGGCGGTAGACGCGATCATGCAGGATCTCGCCTCGCTGGAGGCCGCAGGGCCCAATGCTCAGACGCGCGAGCGCGTCGCGGCCCTCAAAGAAGAGATCGAGCGGCTGGAACGCCGACGCCGGCGGATTGCCTTCGTCGACCCGGTCGACATCCGGTTCAACCGCTTCGACCCGCGCCCGGTGCCGAATGCGAAAGCGGTCATGTTCTGCCTGATGGATGTGTCGGGCTCGATGGGCGAGCGCGAGAAGGACCTTGCCAAGCGCTTCTTCGTGCTGCTGCACCTGTTCCTGAAAAGACGTTATGAGCGCACCGAAATCGTCTTCATCCGCCACACGCACGAAGCGCAGGAGGTGGATGAGGAAACCTTCTTCTACTGCACGCAAAGCGGCGGCACCGTCGTTTCCACCGCGCTCGAGGAAATGCATCGCGTCATCGAGCAGCGCTATCCCGCGAGCGAGTGGAACATCTACGCCGCCCAGGCCTCGGATGGCGACAATTTCGCCACCGATTCCGAGCGCTGCATCGCCCTTCTGAACCGCAAGCTCATGCGCCTGTGCCAGTATTTCGCCTATGTCGAGATCATCGACGAACGCGAGAGCCACATCTTCGGCGCGACCGAAAACGGGACGTCGCTCTGGCGGGCCTACAGCGCCATTGAGTCAAACTGGCCGAACTTCCAGATGAGCCGAATAGCCACGGCCGCCGATATTTATCCTGTCTTTCGTCAGCTCTTTGCCAAACAGCCCGCGCTCCGGAAGAGTGCCTGAGGGGAAACCATGGCCAGGACAGCCAGCAAACCGGGTTTGCTCTTTTCCGGATCCGACTGGGATTTCCAGAAATTGTCGCAGGCTTACGAGGCGATCGCGGCAATCGCCGTCGAGGAGCTCAAGCTGGACACCTATCCGGTGCAGATGGAAATCATTTCTTCGCAACAGATGCTCGACGCTTATTCATCGGTCGGCATGCCGCTGATGTATCGTCATTGGTCGTTCGGCAAGCATTTCCTGTACCAGGACTTTCTCTACCGCAAGGGCGGACGGGGGCTGGCCTATGAACTGGTCATCAATTCCAATCCCTGCATCGTCTACCTGATGGAGGAAAACACCATGGCCCTGCAGGCCCTGGTGACGGCGCATGCGGCGCTCGGACACAATCATTTCTTCAAGAACAATCATCTTTTCCAGCAGTGGACCGACGCCGGGGGAATCCTGAGCTACCTGGAGTTCGCCAAGGGCTACATTGCCCGATGCGAGGAGCGGCACGGATTGTCAGCCGTGGAAAGCATTCTCGATAGCGCCCACGCGCTCATGGAGCAAGGCGTGTTCCGATATCACAGGCCGCCAAAGCTGTCGTCCGAGCGGCGGCGTGAAGGGCTGCGCGAGCGCCTGGAATACGAAGAGCGCTCCTACAACGATTTATGGCGCACGCTGCCTCCTTCACAGGACACCAGCAAGTCCGAGAAAAAGGATGAGGGCCTGACGGAGCGGAAGAAATCGCTCAACCTGCCCGAGGAAAATCTGCTCTATTTCCTCGAAAAGAACAGCCTTGTCCTGGAGCCGTGGCAACGCGAGATCATCCGCATCGTGCGTGTCGTTGCGCAGTATTTCTATCCGCAGCGGCAAACGCAGGTGATGAATGAAGGCTGCGCCACCTTCGTGCACTACACCCTCATGAACGCATTGTTCGACCGCGGCCAGATCAGCGAGGGCGCCATGCTCGAGGTCCTGCGCAACCATTCCAATGTGATCTTCCAGCCGGCCTTCGACGACCCCCGGTTCTCCGGTATCAACCCATACGCGCTCGGCCTCGACATGATGCAGGACATCCAGCGCATTTCGATCGAGCCGACGGCGGAGGACCGCGACTGGTTTCCCGACATTGCGGGCCGCGGTGACTGGCGCGACGTGCTGCTGGACGCATGGGCCAATCACCGCGATGAATCCTTCGTCCGCCAGCACCTCAGCCCAGCCCTGATACGGAAATGGCGGATGTTTGTCCTGGCCGACCAAGCCGACGACTCGCATTACGAGGTCGCCTCGATCCACAATGAGCGCGGCTACCAAAAGATACGTGCCGCGCTGGCCCAGAGCTACGACATCGGGGCAAGCCGGCCGGATATCCAGGTAGTGGACGTCGACCTGCTCGGTAACCGGCATTTGCGGCTGCAGCACAAGGTCAAGGAGGGCGTACTGCTCGACAATGGCAGCCGCGACGCCACCCTGCGCCATATCCGGAGCCTCTGGGGTTACGAAGTCAGCCTGGCTTCGGTCGACGCCGAAACCGGTGCGACACTCAACGAACGCTCCAGCAATGACTGCTGAGTTTCGGCTTCGGGCGGCATCGCAGGCTGTCGAGCGGAACGAGTGGAACATGCTCCGCGGGCACGCTGGGTGCACTCAGCCGACCGTCGATTTCAGGAACGCCAGCGCCGCTACGGTCAGCGCATCATCACCCTCGCCGAAGTCGCGGTCGATCGACATGTGCGTATAGGCGCTACCGTCGAACAGCGTCACATCAGTGCCGCTGGCGCGCAGGCGCTCGGCAAAGGCCGTGGACTGCTCGCCGCGACCATCGGCGCGAGAATAGGCGATGAACGTCGGCGGATGCTTGCGACCCTCACATAGCTCGCCGGCGACAGCGCCGCCCATTGCGAAGGATCGGAAAAGACCCGAGAATAGGCCCGGACCATGCCGCACGGCCGAGGTGACGCGCTGGAAACTCATGGGGCTGGGGGCACTTGGCGTAACCGGCATGGCAGCCGCGGCCCTGGCCTCCCTCGTCACGGCGTATTGGTCGGATATCTGGCGCGTGCTGCGGGGAGGGTGAATTTGGGGAGGCGTATGACTGTTCCTCGACAAACCAACCACAGTTCGTGTCGAGCACCGCATCGCGCGGGCTGCGTTCTATCTTGCCGTCATCAAGTTCGGCGCACGAAGGGACCGCGTACCCATCGCAAGGGTGCGGTCCAACGCCAGCTGCGGGACGCGAGAAGCGCGTTGCGTTCTGCGAGGAAAGCGTCCCGATCGCGGACAATCACGTCACATTCGAGGCTGAGCTCGTGGTGAGCACGAACGACCGCCTCATGATCTAAAATCCGCCCTCGAAGCTCTCCACGGAGATGTTCAGCCTCCGCCGTCGCTATCGCCAGAACATCACAGCTCTCGTTGAATATCGTACGTACCAGATCCAGTTGAGCGCGCAGTTCACGGCTTTCGCCGTCGACCGCCATGGAACGCAAAATCTCATACGCGGTCCGGATCAGAGGTGTGATGTCCGGATGGTTTCGCAGCTCTTCGATCGAGGCTCTCTCGTGATGCAGGTCCTCGTTCAGGAACTTTTCAATCTCGATATCGGACTGGCTAGAAGGAGCCGGCCAGATGACCCCGGTTTCGTCAGCCGCATGGTTCAATTGCCGCCGGCAGTCAGTGCGGAAATCTTCGTGACGCAAAAAATGACGTGGCATGTCTCGTGACTGGTGCTCCGCTTCGAGCACGTGCCTCAGCCAAAGCAGAAGTGATTTCGCCATCGGCAAGCCATCTCGCCGCTTCAACGACAGCGCGACCTCAAGTGGGTTGCGGATCGGCAGAAATGCGACCGTATCGACCTCCATCTCGGCCAAGATCGACGATATGAACGAGGC
>NZ_JAPYKS010000039.1:0-35603 GCF_037179605.1 Mesorhizobium salmacidum (SeqCode) | reverse complement strand
ATGCCGGTCGCCTTGATTTCGACCAGCACCTCGCCATCGCGCGGTCCCTCGAGGTCGACCTCCATGATCTCCAGCGGCTTTCCGGCGGCGACAGCAACAGCGGCGCGGGTTTTCATCGGGCATTCCTCCAAAGGCGGTTTTTGCGCAGGCTTTCAGGTTTTGGCCCGCTCTTCAACAGTCAGATGAGACGAAATCGCGGCTTTGTTGGCGCAGATAGCACACCGCTCGACAACCAGCCCGGCTCGGCAGGGAGCGCGACGGCGCGTCGGGAGGGGCGCCCGTCACGTCGTGCACCGCGGTACTTGAGACCTGGCGACATAGTCCATAGAACTGAACCGTCTGCCGGAGGGGAATTCTACCCGCATGTTCACCAAGATCCTGATCGCCAATCGTGGCGAGATCGCCTGCCGCGTCATCAGGACGGCGCGCAAGATGGGCATCGCCACGGTCGCTGTCTATTCCGATGCCGATCGCGATGCCTTGCATGTCGAAATGGCCGACGAGGCGGTGCATATCGGGCCGTCGCCCGCCGCGCAGAGTTATCTCGTTCCTGAAAAGATCATCGCCGCCTGCAAGGCGACCGGCGCCCAGGCCGTGCATCCGGGCTATGGCTTCCTGTCCGAGCGAGCCGCGTTCTGCGAAGCACTGGAAGCGGAAGGCGTCGTCTTCATCGGCCCGAAGCCCAAGGCGATCAAGGCGATGGGCGACAAGATCGAATCGAAGAAGTTCGCCAACGCCGCTGAGGTTTCGACGGTTCCGGGCTGGCTTGGCGTCATCGAAAATGCCGACCATGCCGAAAAGATCGCCGGTGAAATCGGCTATCCCGTGATGATCAAGGCCTCGGCCGGTGGTGGCGGCAAAGGCATGCGCATCGCCTGGGATAGGTCGGAAGTGCGCGACGGGTTTGACCGGGCGCGCTCGGAAGCCAAGAGTTCGTTCGGCGACGATCGCGTCTTCATCGAAAAGTTCGTCGTCGACCCGCGTCATATCGAGATCCAGGTGCTGGCCGACGCGCACGGCAATGCGCTCTATCTCGGCGAACGCGAATGCTCGATCCAGCGCCGCAACCAGAAGGTGGCGGAAGAGGCGCCGTCGCCATTCCTCGATGCCAAGACGCGCAAGGCGATGGGCGAGCAGTCGGTGGCGCTGGCCAGGGCCGTCGATTACCAGAGCGCCGGCACCGTCGAATTCATCGTCGACAAGGACAAGAACTTCTATTTCCTTGAAATGAATACACGATTGCAGGTCGAACATCCGGTGACCGAGCTCGTCACCGGCATCGATCTGGTCGAGCAGATGATCCGCGTCGCCGCCGGCGAGAAACTCGCCATCAAGCAGAGCGACGTGAAGCTGAATGGTTGGGCGGTGGAAAGCAGGCTCTACGCCGAGGATCCCTATCGCAATTTCCTGCCGTCGATCGGCCGGCTGACGCGCTACCGGCCGCCGGAGGAAGGACAGTTCGGCGACATCGTCATCCGCAACGACACCGGTGTCACCGAAGGCTCGGAAATCTCGATGTTCTATGATCCGATGCTCGCCAAGCTGTGTACCTGGGCGTCGACGCGGCTCGAGGCCATAGATGCCATGTCGGAAGCGCTGGACAGCTTTGTCGTCGACGGCATCGAGCACAACATACCGTTCCTGGCGGCGCTGATGCAGCATCCGCGCTGGCGGAAAGGGGAGATATCGACCGGCTTCATCGCGGAGGAATATCCCGACGGTTTTGCCCCCGTCGTGCCGAACAGCGAGGAAAGGGCCGTGCTGGCATCGATCGTCACCGCCGTGGAACTGCTGCGCCGCGACCGTCTCGACCGGCTGGGCGGGCGGCTGGCGCCGCATTCGGGAGCGCTCAAGCGCGACTGGGTGGTGAAGATCGGCGAAGATTATCTGCCGGTTTCTATCATTGAAGGCATGGTTTCCATCCCGATGGAAATCGACCTGTCCATCGATGGCTGCAAGGCACTGACCGTTTCGTCCGACTGGCGGCCGGGTGACCTCATCTGGCGCGGCACGGTCGGCAAGCGCAGGGTTGCCGCCCAGATCCGGCCTGTCGCCAATGGCCTTCGCATCGCCTGGAAAGGCATGTCGGTGACCGCGCGCGCCATGCTGCCGCGCACCGCCGAATTGGAACGGCTGATGCCGGACAAAGTGGCGCCGGATACGTCGAAACTTCTGCTCTGCCCGATGCCGGGGCTTGTCGTGTCGATAGCCGTTGCCGAAGGCCAGGAGGTCAAGGCCGGCGAGACCTTGGCCGTGGTCGAGGCGATGAAGATGGAAAACGTGCTGCGCGCCGAGCGCGATCTGGTCGTGGCGAAACTCAACGCCAAGCCCGGCGATAGCCTGGCTGTCGACGCTGTGATCATGGAATTCGCCTAAGCGGCTGGAAGCCTGTGATCAGTAGTCGTTTGTGCTGGACTGGCATCGCCTGGTCCCGGACAATATATCTCCATCGACTCAAGTCTTACGGACAGCGCGACAAACCATGGCGGATGACAGACTTCCACGCGATCCCCTGAAGCGCGAAGCCGCGATCGCGGCCGCGCGGCCGGAGGTGCCGGCGCGGCCGTTCGTCCATTTGCGCGTGCACTCGGCCTATTCGCTGCTGGAGGGCGCGCTTCAGCTTGGCAAGATCGTTGGCCACGCGGTGAAAGACGAGGCGCCGGCCATCGCCGTCACCGACACCAACAATCTGTTTGGTGCGCTGGAATTCGCGCAAAAGGCGGTGAAGGACGGCATCCAGCCGATCATCGGCTGCCAGATCGCGCTCGCCTTCTCGGGCGAGAGCAGCGATGGCCAGCGTGACCGCCGTCGGCAAGGCCCCGATATGCGGCCGGTCGTGCTGCTCGCGGCCACTGAAGCCGGCTATTCCAATCTCGTCCGGCTGGTTAGCCGCGTTTATCTCGAAACGCCGCCCGGTGAAGCGGTGCACCTGACCACCGAAATGATGGACGGCCAATGTGCCGGCCTGATTTGTCTCAGTGGCGGGCCGCGCGGCCCGATCGGCATAGCCCTGAAGGAAGATCGCCGCGATCTTGCCGAGGCGCGACTAGTCACTCTCAAGACGATGTTCGGCGACCGCCTCTATGTCGAGCTGGACCGGGTTTCGGGCTACGACCGGATGATCGAGAAATCCTCGGTCGATCTCGCCTATTCCCAAGAATTGCCGCTGGTTGCCACCAACGAGGCCTTCTTCTCTTCGCGCGACGAGTATGAGGCGCATGATGCGTTGATCGCCATCGCCGAGGGTTCGGTTGTCGCCGTCGACACCCGCCGCCGACTGTCGCCGGACAATTTCCTGCGCAGCCAGGCCGACATGGCGAAATTGTTCGCCGACCTGCCGGAAGCGATCGACAACACGGTCGAGATCGCGTTGCGCTGCTCCTATTATCCGAAAACGCGCAGCCCGATCCTGCCGCGTTTCACCGGCGGCGATGCCTCCGACAAGGACGCGGCCGAAAAGGCCGAGGCCGAGGAACTAGCCCGCCAGGCGCGCGAAGGGCTCGATGCACGGCTTGCCCTGCATGGGCCGACCCCGGGCTACACGGTCGAGCAATATCGTGAGCGGCTCGAATTCGAGCTTGGCATCATCGAGAAGATGAAATTCCCCGGCTACTTCCTGATCGTTGCCGACTTCATCAAATGGGCCAAGGCGCAAGGCATTCCGGTCGGGCCGGGGCGTGGTTCGGGCGCCGGTTCGCTGGTCGCCTATTCGACGACCATCACCGACATCGATCCGCTGCGCTTCTCGCTTCTGTTCGAACGCTTCCTCAATCCGGATCGCGTGTCGATGCCCGACTTCGACATCGACTTCTGCCAGGACCGCCGCGAAGAGGTGATCCGCTACGTCCAGCAGAAATATGGCCGCGACCAGGTCGGCCAGATCATCACCTTCGGTACGCTGCAGGCGCGCGCCGTGCTGCGCGACGTCGGCCGCGTGCTGCAGATGCCCTATGGCCAGGTCGACAAGCTGTCGAAAATGGTGCCGCAGAACCCGGCCAATCCGGTCAAACTCGCCGACGCCATCGCCAACGAGCCACGCTTTGCCGAGGAGGCCGAGAAGGAGCCGATCGTCCAGACACTGCTCGACATGGCGCAAAAGCTGGAGGGCCTCTACCGCCATGCCTCCACACACGCCGCCGGCATCGTTATTGGCGATAGACCATTGTCGGAACTGGTGCCGATGTACCGAGATCCGCGCTCGGACATGCCGGTCACCCAGTTCAACATGAAATATGTCGAGCAGGCCGGGCTGGTGAAGTTCGACTTCCTCGGCCTGAAGACGCTGACGGTGCTCGAAACAGCAGTCAAGTTGATCCGCCGCCGCGGCATCGACATCGACCTCGCGACGATTCCGCTCGACGATCCCGAGACCTACGCCATGCTGTCGCGCGGCGAGGTGGTTGGCGTGTTCCAGGTGGAAAGTGCCGGCATGCGCAAGGCGCTGATCGGCATGCGGCCGGACTGCATCGAGGACATCATCGCGCTGGTCGCGCTCTACCGGCCGGGCCCGATGGAAAACATCCCGACCTACAACGCCAGAAAGCATGGCGAGGAGGAGATGGCCTCGATCCATCCCAAGATCGACCATCTGGTAAAGGAGACGCAAGGCGTCATCGTCTACCAGGAACAGGTGATGCAGATCGCGCAGGAGCTGTCCGGCTATTCGCTTGGCGAAGCCGACCTTCTGCGCCGCGCCATGGGCAAGAAGATCCGCGCCGAGATGGACAAGCAGCGTGAACGCTTTGTCTCCGGCGCGGTCGAGCGCGGCGTGGCAAAGCCGCAAGCCGACTTCATTTTCGACCTGCTGGCCAAGTTCGCCGACTATGGTTTCAACAAGTCGCACGCCGCCGCCTACGCCGTCGTCTCCTACCAGACCGCCTATCTCAAGGCGCATTATCCGGTCGAGTTCCTTGCGGCGTCGATGACACTCGACATGGGCAACACCGACAAGCTCGCCGACTTCCGCCAGGATGCGCTGCGCCTCGGCATCGAAGTCCTGGCGCCGTCCGTTATGACCAGCTTCCGTGCCTTCGAGGTCGGCGAGAACCGCATCTATTACTCGATGGCCGCGCTCAAGGGCGTCGGCGATGCCGCCGTGGAGCACATCGTCGCCGTTCGCGGCGAAAAGCCGTTCAAGAGCCTGGCCGATTTCTGCGAGAGGGTCGACCCGAAGATCGTCGGCAAGCGGGTTTTCGAAAGCCTGATCATGGCCGGTGCGCTCGACTGCTTCGGCCATGATCGCGCCCAGATGCTGGCTGGCGTCGAGCGGATGATGGGACTGGCGTCGCTCGCCCAGCAGAACGCCGTTTCGGGTCAGGCCGATATCTTCGGCGCCTCGCTCGGCGCCCAGTCGCAGGCGCTCAATTTGCCGGCGACCGATCCCTGGCTCGCCGCCGACCGCCTGCACCGCGAATTCCAGGTCGTCGGCTTCTATCTCTCGGCCCATCCGCTCGACGAGTACAAGGCGGCGCTGCAGAAGATGCGAGTGCAGAACTGGGCGGAGTTCTCCGCTGCCGTCAAGCGCGGCGCTTCCGCCGGCCGGCTTGCCGGCACCGTCACCAGCAAGCAGGAGCGCAAGACGCGCACCGGCAACAAGATGGGCGTGGTGGCCTTTTCCGACACCTCCGGCCAGTACGAGGCCGTGTTGTTTTCAGAAGGATTGGCCCAGTATCGCGATCTCCTCGAAGCAGGCCGCTCGGTTGTCATCACTGTCGCGGCGGAGGACAGGCCCGAGGGTGTCAACCTGCGCATCAACTCCGTCCAATCGCTGGAGGACGAAGCAAGCCGCATCCAGAAGGCTCTGCGCATTTTCGTCAGGAACGAGGGGCCTGCCTCGATCATCCAATCCCAGCTCACCCAGCGCGGGGAAAGCCAGGTCAGCATTATCGTGATCAAGGAAGAGGCGCAGGGCGAGGTCGAGATTGCCCTGAATGGCGGCTACCGCGTCTCGCCGCAGATCGCCTCGGCGATGCGCGCCGTGCCTGGTGTGGTCGAAGTGGAGCTGGTGTGATCTGCGCGCTTGCCAGGCGGCAACCCGCGGGCCGGCACCTGCCGCTCATGCCGGCATGAAGGCCAAGGGGACGCGCGCATCGCAGGATCTTTCCGCGACGTCGCGCCTACGCGACATGCTGCGCAGGCTCTATCATGGGCGCTCGCCGGCCGCGTTCCGGTTCCAACTGGTGGCCGTCATCATCGACCTCGCCATCATCGCCTTTTTCATCGCCACGCCGGTCATCCAGCAGTCGGCCTCGTTTCTGTGGCTGGACTATGCCGTGGCGGCTCTGGTCGCCGCCGATCTGATTGCCCGGCTGCTGGCCTCCAACGACATGCTGCGCCTGATGAAGCAGCCGACCTTCTGGGTGGATGCCTTCATCCTTCTGACGCTGCTGATGCCGGCGGCGCTCGCAAGTCTCGGCTTTCTGCGAATTCTGCGGCTGTGGTCGCTGTCGCGCAGCGGTTCGATCTGGCGGCATTTCGAGATGCGTGGCCTGCGACCCTGGCGCGAGGCGAGCCACGCGGTTATCAACCTGTTGACCTTTCTCTTTGTCATCACGGGCTTCGTTTACACGTTCTTTTTCCGCAACGGTGCCGGACTGGAAAACTACATCGACGCGCTTTACTTCACCGTCGCGACCGTGACGACAACCGGCTTCGGCGACATCGTGCTGCCGGGCATCGCCGGCAAGCTGACGGCGATCGTGACCATGATCATCGGCATATCGCTGTTCGTCAGGCTGGCGCAGGCGATCTTTCGGCCGGCCAAGGTGTTCTTTCCCTGTCCGCAATGCGGGCTGCGGCGGCATGAGCCGGACGCCGTGCACTGCAAGGCATGCGGCCATGTCCTCAACATTCCAGACGAAGGGAACTGACCGGCAGTGCTATGACGCCGCGACCTCGGCCGGCTTTACAGCTTTGCGCTGCAAGTTGAGCAAATTGCCCATCAGGATCAGCAATGCGCCGCCGGCGGTGAAGGCGTCGATCTGCTCCTGATAGAGCAGCCAGCCGATCAATGCCGACAGCGGTACGCGCAGGAAATCCATCGGCGAGATCACGGTCGCGTCGGCATAGGCCAGGGCGCGGGCGAGGCAGAAATGGGACGACATGCCGGTGAAACCGATCAGGATGATCCAAGGCCATAGTTCAAGCGAAGGGTTGCGCCATTCGTAGAGAGCCGGAACAAGGCCGACCACGGACTGGATGACCAGCATCCAGAAGATGATCCGCACGACGCTGTCCGTGCGCGTCAGCGACTTGACCAGCACCAGCGAAACGCCGAAACAGACCGCCGCGCCCAGCACGACCAGATGGCCCACATCGGCCGAGTCGACGCCTGGACGCACGATGACGACCACGCCGATCAGCCCAAGCACGATCGCCGCGAGCCGTGGCCGGCTCAGCCTTTCGCCGAGAAACGTGACCGCCAGGATCGCCGTCCAGATCGGCGTGGTGAATTCGATCGAGATCAGCACCGCCAGCGGAATAAGCGTCAACGCGTAGAGCCATGCAGCCTGGCCGCTATAGTGGACGACATTGCGCGCGATATGGGCCAGCGGCCGCTGCGTGCGCATCGCGGCAAGCCCACCTGTCGTCATCACCAGCGGCAGCAGAATGAAGAAGCCGATGACCGAACGCAGTTCCAGCACCTGGAAGACGTTGAGTTCGGCCGTGGTGGCGCGGCCGGCTACGGACATCGCCAGGAACGACGTGATCGACAGCGCCATCCAGAACGCGGCCTTGGGGATCGACGGGGTGGGTGCCATGTCCGCTATGTCGCAGGCCGTGGTTGGCGGAGCAATCGCTAGTCCATGTATTCTTCTGGGCCAGTCGCGGCGAAGGCTTTGAGAGCAGTCATGCTGCGGGCGGAACCCGATACGGCTAGGGGCGTTGAGCCCCCTGGTATCTGTGCTGTGCAAACGCGCATTCCCGTGTCGACAAGGAGGGTTTCATGAGACGATTCGCGCAAGTGGCGCTTGCTGGCTGCCTGGTGATTGCTGCGGGCGCGGCTCATGCCGACGAGACCAAATTTCTCCAGTCGTTCAAGGGCAATTTCGCTGGCAAGGGCACTGTCCAGGTAACCACGGGTGTGCCGAACGTCAGTGTCTCTTGCAGCTTCAAGTCGAACGCGACCTCAACCTCGCTGTCGCTCGACGGCAACTGCCGCGGCCTGATCGTGGTGACACGCGCCATCAGCGCTCGTCTGAAGGTCAGCGGCGGCAAATACAGCGGCGTCTATGTGGGATCGCGCACCGGACCGGCGCAGCTGAACGGAAGCCGTTCCGGCAATGCGATAAACCTCGCCATTCGCTGGGCCAAGGAGGTCAATGGCGATCGCACCGCGCAGCTTACCGTACAAAAAAACGGGGCGGACGGCATTGTTTTGACGGTGGTCGACCGTGATCCCCAAACCGGCAAGAGCGTTGTGACCAGCCGCATCGATCTTCGGCGCAGCTGATCGGGTTCAATCTTCAAGCGGCTCCGGTGGATGGACGTCGCGGCCCTTGCCGAAGGTATAGCCGGTTTGCACAGCCTTGCGCCCGAACTTGTCGCGCAACGCATCGATGGCGCCTTCGGCCATGGCGCGCTTGCGCGACTGGACATCGACCAGATCCGGCGGGTCGGCCTTATCGTCGTCGGAGAGGTCGCTGACACCGATGCCGAGCAATCGAAATTTCGTTCCGTCCGTCTCCTTGCGAAGAAGTTCCACGCCGGTCGAAAAGATGCGGTCGGCGAGCCGGGTCGGGTCGCCGAGTTGGCGGTTGCGCGTGCGCAGCTTGAAATCCTGGGTCTTCAGCTTCAGCACGACGGTGCGCCCGGCAATGCCTGACTTCTTCAGCCGCGCCGAGACTTTCTCCGAAAGGCCCCTCAGCACGGAGACCAGCTCTTCCAGCGAGGCGATGTCGGTGTCGAAAGTGGTTTCGGCCGATACGCTCTTGGCATCCTGGTCGGGGTCGACGCGGCGGACATCCTCACCGCGCGAAAGCCGGTAGAGCCGTTCGCCCATCGCCCCATAGCGGCGCATCAGTTCGCCGCGTTCCATCTTCTGAAGCTGGCCGATGGTGCGGATGCCATCCTGTTCGAGCGTGGCGTTGAACGCCTTGCCGACACCCCAGATCATGGTCACCGGCTGCGTTGCCAGAAAGCCGACCGCTTCGGCCTCGCCAATGACGGAGAAGCCGCGCGGCTTGCGGAAGTCGGACGCGATCTTGGCGAGGAACTTGCAATAGGACAGGCCTGATGAAACGGTGATGCCGATCTCCTTCTCCACGGCCAGCGCGAAGCGCGCCAGCACCACCGCCGGCGGCAGGCCATGCAGCCGCTCGGTGCCGGCGAGATCGAGGAATGCCTCATCGATCGACAGCGGCTCGACCAGCGGCGTCAAGGCCTGCATCATGGCGCGCACCTCGCGGCCGACGGCCACGTACTTTTCCATGTTGGGCGCGATCACGACCGCCTCGGGGCAGGCCTCGAGCGCCTTGAACATCGGCATGGCGGAGCGCACGCCGCGGATGCGTGCGATATAGCAGGCGGTGGAGACGACGCCGCGCTTGCCGCCGCCGATGATCAACGGCTTGTCCTTGAGCGCCGGGTTGTCGCGCTTTTCGATCGCCGCGTAGAACGCATCGCAATCGATATGGGCCAGATGCAGCCGGTAAAGCTCGGGATGGCGGGCAAGGCGAGGGCTGCCGCAGCGTTCGCAGCGGCGCGTTTCACCGCGCTGAAACATCAGGCAGTCACGACAAAAACCGTGATCGGGATTGTTGACAGGAGCCGCCATCGCTGCGAACATATAGAGAACAGAAGCAATGGTACGACAGCGCAGGGCCAGCGACAAGCCTGGCCTGGGGAGAACGCATGAGCACGACGGTAGTGCCGCTGGCGCCTGAGCTCTGGCCTGAGTTCGAGGACCTTTTTGGCAAGCAGGGCGCCTGTTATGGCTGCTGGTGCACGCATTTCCGGCTGGCGCCGGCGGCGCGGCGCGAGAGCAGCCGTGAACGCAACAAGGACCACATCAAGGCGCGCATCGAGGCCGGCCCGCCGCCCGGCCTGCTGGCTTTCGAGGATGGCAAGGCGGTTGGCTGGATGCAGATCGGGCCACGCGCCGACGTGCCCGAATGGAACAACAAGGGCAGGGGCTCGGCGCCGATCGATCCCGCCGACGCGTCCGATCCGGCCGTCTGGGCGATCTCCTGCTTTTTCATCCGCGCCAAAGCGCGCGGCAGGGGCATCACGCACCGCCTCGTCGAAGGCGGCATCGATTTTGCCCGCAGGAACGGCGCGCGGCTTGTCGAGGCCTGCCCGATCGACCTGTCCCGCGATTCGCGTTCGATCGGCCTGTTTGTCGGCTCATCTGGGGTCTTCGAGAAGGCCGGGTTCGAGAGGCTCGTGGAGCGCAAGGCCGGCCGGCCGCTGATGCGGCTGACATTGTAGGAAAACTTCAGCTTGCAGTTGCATAGTATTTTCTACGGCAAAGTGATTTTGCTCATGAGGAAATAAGGGGAGCGGGGCGAAACTGAATCCTTTATTCTGCAGCGGTGCCAGATTGCGCGGCTGGTCGACGAACATTCGCCGCGGCTGGTGTTGAAGCCGAATGCCTGGCCGTCATCGTCTTGCAGTCGTGATGGTATTTCCCTACCAGAGATACGAAACGAATTTTGCCTTCGACCGAACGGAGAATTCCCGTGAACCGTATGTTGCCAATTGCCTTTACCGCGCTGCTGCTCAGTGCGCCTGCTTTCGGCCAGACCGTCGACAGCCACGGCGCCAAGCAATTGTCCGATGACCTATCCCGCTATGTCGGCAAACAGGCGCTCGATAAGGGTATCCTGAAGATTACGGCCGAAGGCGACGCCTACAAGATCGTGTTCGATTTCAAGGCGCTTGCCAGCAGCTTTCCCGACCAGAAGCTGATGAAATTCGACTTTGCGCCCTACGCCCTGCTGGTCAAGCCGCGCAGTGATGGGTCCTGGGATGTCTCGATGGATTTTTCGCAGAGCGCGTCCTTTGAATTCAACGGCCCCCAGGGAAAGCAAAGCACGCGGTTTTCGATCAAGGACGGCAAGGGCAGCGGCGTTTATGACCCCAAGCTGGCAGCCTTCACCAGCGCCACGAGCTCGATTGCCGGGATGACGATGTCGTCGCAGGATAGCAAGCAGCAGATGGAGGCGAGCGCTGGTGCCGGCACCGTGACGCTTTCCGCGACCAAGGCGGCCAATGGCGGCGTCGATTTCACGACATCGCAAAAGATTTCGAACTTCGTCGAAGCGATAAAATTCAATGATCCCGAGAGCGGGCTGAATTTTCCCGTTACCGTGAAGTCGCCGGAATTTTCTGTGAACGCCGGCGGCAAGGGTGTGCAGACCAAGCCTCTGCTCGACCTGCTGGCGTTTGCCGTGGCCAATGAGGACGAGAAGACGCTGAAGGCAAACCAGGCGCAGCTCAAGTCGCTTCTGCTTGCAGCACTTCCTGTGTGGGAGCGTATCGACGGAACCTATGGCTTCAAGGATTTCGCGGTCGACAGCCCGATTGGTACGTTCGGGGCGACCCAGTTCGGCGTAGCGTTCGGTTCCGACGGGGTCGCCCAGAACGGCAAGATCAGCTATGGCGTCAAGGCTTCGGGGCTGACCGTGCCGCAGCAGCTCTTGCCGAGCTGGAGCGTGGCGCTGCTGCCCACCGATATCGACCTGAACTTCGGCGGCGCCAACATCGATCTCGACAGCATGGCGAAGAAGGCGATCGAAGCCTTTGACCTCAATCAGAATCCGCCGCTGCCGGCCGAGTTCGGCGACCAGCTCAAAGCCGACTTCCTTGCCAAGACGCCGAAGGTCGTCATCGGCCGCAGCACCGTGAAGAACAAGGACATGGAAATCGCGCTGGAAGGCGAGATGACAAGCTTCGGCCAGAAACCTGACGCAAATCTCACTGTCGACATCGCCGGCTTCGACAAGATCATGGAACATCTGCAGGAAGCAGCGAAGGCGGAGCCGGAGGTCGGGCAGTACGTGCCTGTCGCTCTCATGGCGAAGGGTTTTGCCAAGACGCTGCCGGACGGCAAGCTGGAATGGGTCATCAACACCAAGGCCGACGGCTCGGTCGCCGTCAACGGCGTCATGCTGAAGCCCGCTGACCCAGCGGTGGACGACAGTGTCGACGACGGTGACGGCTCGGACGACGAGAGCGGCGGCGGCGACAATGGTGGCGGCGACAATGGCGGCAGCGCTAACGGCGGGGCAGGGGCTAAGCTCAATCCTTGAGGTTCAACCCTCGACCAATTCCAGGAAAAGTGTAAAGCGGTTTTCCGCGCGGGAGTGCGTCAAAGCGCCTGAAATCCCAGCGCGGCCGCGATCTTCGGCCCGGCTTGGTGCCAATCCTGGACGACGATGACATCGTCCGGGACCGACGGCAGGAACGAGCGCAGAGAATTGTCGGCCATCAGGTGGAAAAGATTTGCGTCGGCGACAGATTCCCGCACCGACGCCAGATTGGCCGGTTGGTCGTCGACGAAGACCACCGGCCGCCCGGTATTGCCGCGCAGCCTGGCCACCGCCGGGCCCTTGGCCATTTCGGTGGTCAGCAGCGGATAGCTTAGCCCGAGGGCGTCGAGATGCGCGCGGCGAACGGCACGATGCCTGTGTGGCATGGCCGTCAGCAATATGATTTCCGCGCGGTCTCCAAGCCCCGTCAAAGCTTTCGCGGCTCCATCGGTGATGCTCTGCCAATCGGCTTGCGCGTCGAAGAAATCACCCAAAAGTGCCGCGACTTCGGGTTGTTCGATCAGCCGGCCGCTGGCCGTTTCGGCAATGTTACCGGTCAGCCGGAAGGATGCCAGCGTCAGGCCATAGCCACGCGCCTTGAGGAAATGCGGAAAAGGGCGGATGAATTCGAGCACCACGTCGTCGACGTCGAGCACGAGCAGCGGCCTGTCGTCAGCCGCCAGTTCCTCGATCTGGCGCGCGGTTTCGGGATCATCGCTCATGTGGAACGCTCGTGATCGTCATCGCCAAGCGGCAAGGCGCGCAACGCCTTGCCGACAGCCGCCGGTGGCGTGCCGGTCTCCTCGGCGAAGCGCATCAAAGTCGGCTCGTGGGCGAGGATGAATTGCAGGACGCCGGCCAGGAAACCCGGCTCGCCGGCCGCCCGGCGGATCGAATGCGCCTCTATTCCGGTGATCGCCAGAAAGCGCGGTAAAAGCTCCGGATCGGCGGCAACGAAGCCCAATGCCTTCACGGCAATGGTTTCGGCCTCTTCGCGCATTGACGCTGCGTTTGCCATCACTACCTTCGGTGTGTGGAATGAGTCTCTCCCGCAGTAATGGCAAGAGTTGGCCGCGGCAAGCCATTAGAGCGCGGCGCGCCTTTTGGATGCGCGGGAGGCGCGGCGGAATTCGTGCTGCTTTGCAGGCTACGGGTTTCCGTTTCGTCAATCATATTGCCGTATCGTGAAGCAGGGTTTGGTGCGTCCAAGGAAAGAGCGCATGACGGCCGCCTCCGGGCGGAGGACGGCCGGGACGGGATTTCGATGCCTAAGAAGGTCATGATCGTCGAGGACAATGAGCTCAATATGAAGCTCTTTCGGGACCTCATCGAAGCAAGCGGTTACGAGACGGTGCGCACCCGCAACGGTCTGGAAGCGCTCGACCTGGCGCGCCAGCACCGGCCGGACCTCATCCTGATGGACATCCAACTGCCAGAAGTGTCGGGGCTGGAAGTGACCAAATGGCTGAAAGAGGACGACGATCTGCACGTCATCCCGGTCATTGCCGTGACTGCCTTCGCGATGAAGGGCGACGAGGAGCGCATCCGCCAGGGCGGCTGCGAGGCCTATATTTCGAAGCCGATCTCGGTGCCGCGCTTCATCGAAACCATCAAATCCTATCTGGGCGATGCCTGATGTTCCCTTCCAGCCGAGCCGGAGCCTTGTGAAATGACCGCGCGGATCCTCGTCGTCGACGACATCCCTGCCAATGTCAGGCTGCTGGAGGTCCGGCTGCTGGCCGAATATTTCGAGGTGCTGACCGCCACCAACGGGCCCGACGCGATCGAGACCTGCGAGAACGGCAAGGTCGACGTCGTGCTGCTCGACGTGATGATGCCCGACATGGACGGGTTCGAGGTCTGCCGGCGGCTGAAGAGTGATCCGGCGACGTCGCACATTCCGGTGGTGATGATCACGGCGCTCGACCAGGTTTCCGATCGCGTGCGCGGGCTGGAGGCCGGCGCCGACGATTTCCTGACCAAGCCGGTCAACGATCTGCAGCTGATGACGCGCGTCAAGAGCCTGGTCCGCCTGAAGTCGTTGACCGACGAGCTTCGGCTGCGCGCCTCGACCACACGCACCATCGGCATCGAAGAACTTTTGAGCCGCAATTTCGCGTCCGAGGACACGATGCCGAAAGTGCTTTTGATCGATGAGCGCAAATCGTCGGTCGAGCGCATCCAGAAGATGTTGCGCGACCGGGCCGACCTCGACGTCACCGGCGATCCGCATGCCGGGTTCTTTCAAGCCGCCGAAACGCCCTATGAATGCGTGATGATCTCGACGGCCTTCGCCGATTTCGATCCGCTCAGGCTCTGCTCGCAATTGCGCTCGCTCGACCGCACCCGTTTCGTGCCGATCATCCTTTTGGCGGAGGAGGGCGAGGAGGAGCGCATCATCCGCGGGCTGGAACTCGGCATCAACGACTATCTGATGCGACCGATCGACCAGCAGGAACTGACGGCGCGGCTGCGCACCCAGGTGCGCCGCAAGCGCTACAACGACCAATTGCGCGCCAGCGTTACCCAGACCATCGAAATGGCCGTGACCGACGGCCTGACCGGTCTGCACAACCGCCGCTATCTCGACAGCCATCTGCAGACGCTGTTCGACCGCGCCGTGGCGCGGCGCCGGCCGCTGTCGGTGATGATCACGGATCTCGACCGCTTCAAGTCAATCAACGACACGCACGGCCATGACGGCGGCGACGATGTGCTGCGCGAATTCGCGCGGCGGCTGCGCAAGAACGTCAGGGGTATCGACCTTGCCTGCCGGTTCGGCGGCGAGGAGTTCGTGGTGGTGATGCCCGACACCGACGGCACGGTGGCCGAGAAGGTGGCCGAACGCATCCGTGCCGAAATCGCCCAAATGCCGTTCGCCATCGGTGCCGAGGGCAAGACGATCGAGGTCACCGTCAGCGTTGGCGTGTCGTCGGTGCTGAAGGGCGTGGATACGGTGGCGGCGCTGATGAAGCGCGCCGATCTCGCGCTCTACGAAGCCAAGAGCGGCGGCCGCAACCGCGTCGTTGCCAAGGCGGCCTGACGGTCCGGGCCGGATTATCCGGTCAACCCAACAGGGTTACCCATTTACCTTAATCCAAGCGATTCGCGAGCCTTGGTTAAGAAACTGTTGATTTTCAAAAGCTCTTGCGTAAATGTGCAGGCCAAGACGAAGCCGGCACGAGGGTAGATCGCCGGCTCGGTCCCTCAGGAATACCCCATGATGCTCAGGTCCGCCGCATCTCCTGGGTCCGTGGGGTCGGCCGGCCGGCGCTGGCACATAGTGGCCTCCTCGTACCGCTGCCAAACGCCGACCGGCCCCCTTTTTCCGATATGACATTAGGAATCTGCGCCAAGTCCCGGAAGCGCCGGGCTTTTTTGTGTGTGCGGCAGGGCCTGAAGAAGGCTTTCCTGGATTGTAACGACATCAGTTACATCTCGCGCGCGCTGTCACTTCACAACGCCGCGACTTTCCACTGCCGTTTGCATAGGGGAGGAGAGAAGCTACCCCCTCCATTTCATAGATATGGCGCACAAAGGGCTTGCGGCAAGACCCGGCTGTTCCCGTAAAACCGCGACCCAGGTCAACGGAAACGGGAGTGGCGAATGCCGGAATTGTTGCCAAGGGGCCAGCTGCCAAGAGGCCAAGTGCGTCGGGACCATGCGGTGGTGATCGCCGGAGGCGGTCCGACCGGGTTGATGTTGGCCGGCGAACTCGCGTTGGCTGGCGTCGATGTGGCCATTGTCGAGCGGCGGCCAAATCAGGAACTCATCGGTTCGCGGGCGGGTGGCCTGCACGCACGCACCATCGAGGTGCTCGACCAGCGCGGAATTGCCGACCGGTTCCTCTCGCAGGGACAGCCTTCGCCGTCCGTGGGATTTCACATGATCCGGTTGGACATCAGCGATTTTCCCACGCGGCACAACTATCTGCTGGCGCTGCGGCAAAACCATATAGAGCGGATATTGGCCGACTGGATCAGCGAGTTGGGGGTGCCGATCTATCGCGGACAGGATGTCACGGATTTCGCACAGGATGATGGTGGCGTCGACGTCGATCTGTCCGGTGGCCGGTGCCTGAGGGCCCGGTATCTCGTCGGCTGTGACGGCGGACGCAGCATGATCCGCAAGGCGGCGGGCATCGCGTTCGACGGATGGGATCCGACGATGAGCTGGATGATCGCCGAGGTCGAGATGGCGGACGAACCTGTATTGGGTTTTCGCAGCGACGCCTACGGTATTCATGCGATCGGCAAGATTGAGGAAAGTGGCCGGGTGGGTGTCGTGCTGACCGAGAGGCAACTGACCATTGGTGGCGAACCGACACTGCGCGATCTCAGCGAGGCGCTCGTCGCAGTGTACGGCACCGATTATGGGGTCCACAGTCCGACCTGGATTTCGCGGTTCACCGACATGACGCGCCAGGCTGCCGCTTACCGCGACAAACGTGTTCTGCTGGCCGGCGACGCCGCGCACATCCATCCCCCAATGGGCGGACAGGGCCTCAACATCGGCGTGCAGGACGCGGTCAACCTCGGATGGAAACTGGCACAGGTGATCAAGCTGGTATCACCGGACAGCCTGCTCGACAGCTACCATGCCGAACGCCATCCGATCGCCGCCCGCGTGCTGCGCAACGCGCTCGCGCAGGTCGCGCTTCGTCGTATGGATGCACGCACCAAGGCATTGAGCGATACCTTTGCCGAGCTGCTCGCCATGGACGGGCCACGCAAACGGATCGCCGCGGAGATGTCCGGCCTGGGTGTCCACTACGACCTCGGGGAAGGGCACGCGCTGCTTGGGCGGCGCATGCCCGATCTCGACCTGCTCACCGCCAACGGGCCGTTACGGCTGTTTACCTTGCTGCACGACGCGCGGCCGCTGCTCCTCAATTTCGGTGAACCAGGCAGGCTGGACACCGCGCCTTGGGTCGACCGGATCCGGCACATCGATGCCGGGTATGCCGGTGCCTGGGAGCTTCCTGTACTGGGAACGGTCGCTGCACCCGACGCGGTTTTGATCCGGCCCGATGGATACGTGGCTTGGGTCGGACTTGGGACGCAACAGGGATTGGCCGATGCGCTGACAAGATGGTTCGGACCGGCTGCCGCGGCCGGGTATCCTTTTGAACGCAGCGCGTCATAACCTTCCACAGGCTGAAGACTGGTTGCCTCCTGACAAGCGATTGACAGGAGGGCCCATCTGTGCAGAAATTGGTTGGACCATTGGACCACTTGGAGGAAGTGTGGACCAGAACAGCCTGCCACCCATTCAGACGACGGCGCGCGACGACGCCGTGCTGAAGGCCTTGGTGGGTTTCGTTCGCGCCGAGGCCCTGCAGCCTGGCGAGCGACTGCCGACCGAGCGCATCCTGGCCGAACGGCTCAAGGTCAGCCGCAACACGGTGCGCGAAGCGCTGACGCGGTGGGAGGGATTGGGCCTGGTCGAACGCCGGCAAGGCAGCGGCACCTATCTCAAGGCGGCCGTCTCGCCCGACATGCTGCATCTGCCGCTGACGCTGGCGGGCGGCAATGACTTCACCAGCCTGATGCAGACGCTGGAAATCCGCCGCGCGCTGGAAGCGGAAGCGGCGGCGCTGTGCGCCGAGCGGGCAAGCCCAGCCGACATTGCCGAGATCGAACGCAAGCTCGATATCATGGAGCAGGCGTTTCGCACCCTTGACGGCATGTCGTCGGAAGAGGACTGGGAATTCCACCAGGCGATCTACCGGGTCTCCGGAAATCCGCTGTTCGAACAGATCATCGCCGCCATGCACGAACTGTTCCATCGCTTCTGGGAGCATCCGCTCGGCGTGCGCGATTTCGGCCATGCCAGCTTTCCCTATCACCGCACCATCTATGAATGCATCGCGGCACGCGATCCACGGGGCGCCCGCGCCGAGGCGCTGAAGCTCATCGCCACCGTCGAGGACGACCTGAAGCGCGGTGCGGCCAAACTCAAACTTCGGACCTGAAATGAACGAGCAGCCAGCCGGCTTCGATCAAGACTATCTCGCCGAGGCGGCGACGCTTTTGGCGCATGACGAGCCGTTCCCAGGCGGCGCCGTCGTGCCGCCGATCTACCAGACCTCGCTGTTCACCTTCGCCAATTATGCCGAAATGGCCGATACGTTTGCCGGCAAACGAAAGCAGCCGATCTATTCGCGCGGCGACAATCCGACGGTGATGGAGTTCGAGTCGCGGGTCGCGGCGCTCGAAGGCGCCGAGGCCGCGCGCGGATTCTCCAGCGGCATGGCGGCGATCAGCGCAACCGTGCTTGCCTTCGTCGGAGCGGGCGAGCGCATCGTTGCGGTGCGCAATTGTTACGGCGATGCCTACCGGCTTTTCGAACGCCTCCTGCCGCGGCTCAACATCAAGGTCGATTATGTCGACGGCTCCGACCCGGATGCGGTCGCGGCGGCATTGCCCGGCGCCAAGCTGCTTTATCTGGAAAGCCCAACCTCGATGGTGTTCGAGCTCCAGGACCTGCCGCATCTGACCCGGTTGGCCAAGGAACAGGGCATCGTCACCACCATCGACAATTCCTGGGCGACGCCGGTGTTCCAGAAGCCGATCTCGCACGGCGTCGACCTCGTGCTGCACTCGGCCTCGAAATATCTCGGCGGCCATAGCGACACCGTTGCCGGGGTGGTGGCTGGCTCGGCCGCGCATATCAAGCATATCAACGAGCAGACCTATTCCTATCTCGGCGGCAAGCTGTCGCCGTTCGAGGCCTGGCTGCTGCTGCGCGGCCTGCGCACGCTGCCGCTGCGCCTGCCGCATCACATGAAGAGCGGGCTTGCCATCGCCGAGCGGCTGAAGGCGCATGGCAATGTCGAGCGGGTCAACCACCCTGTCTATTCGAACCATCCGGGCAAGGCGACGCTTGCCGGCTATGGCGGGTTGTTCTCGTTCGAGGTTACCGAGGATATCGACATTCCCGTCTTCGTCGACGCGTTGAAATATTTCCGCATCGGCGTCAGCTGGGGCGGGCATGAGAGCCTGGTCGTGCCGGCCAAGGCGTCGCTGGAACAGACGCCGGGACTGAATTCGATGGCGCGCTTCGGCGTCAGCCCCCGAACCATCCGCTTCAATGTCGGATTGGAAAGTGTCGAGGATCTCTGGGCGGATGTCGCCCAGGCCTTCGAAAAAGCCAGAAAATAACAAGCGGGTTCAAAATGGGAGTCTTGAACATGAAAAAACTGACCGTCATGCTTGCCACCGTCGCGGGGCTGGCGATTTCCGCCGGAGGCGCGCTGGCCGATTCGACCCTGAAAATGGTCGAGGTGATCACCAGTCCGCCGCGCACCGAATTCCTGAAAAAGCAGATCGCCGAGTTCGAGGCGGCCAATCCCGGGGTCAAGGTCGAGCTCGTCTCGCTGCCCTGGGGCCAGGCCTTCGAAAAATTCCTCACCATGGTGCAGGCCGGCGATACGCCCGATGTGGTCGAGATGCCGGAACGCTGGATGGGGCTTTACGCCAACAACGCCCAACTCGAGGATCTCGGCCCCTATATGGCCAAATGGGACGACGCCAAGACGCTCGGCGACCGCGCCAAGCAGTTCGGCTCGACCGTGAACAACACCCAGTTCATGATCCCCTATGGCTACTATGTGAACGCGCTGTTCTGGAACAAGAAGCTGTTCAAGGAGGCCGGTCTCGACGGCCCGCCGGCAACGCTCGATGATTTCGTCGCCGATTCCAAGAAGATCTCCGCCATCCCTGGAAAGTATGGCTATTGCCTGCGCGGCGGGCCGGGTGCCTTCAACGGCATGCACATGTTCATGAACATCGCCGCCGGCAAGGGCGGCTATTTCAACGAGGACGGCACTTCGACCATCAATGAAGAGGGCTCGGTCAAGGGCCTGCAGATGCTGGCCGACATGTACAAGAACGGTCTTGCGCCGAAGGATTCCGTGAGCTGGGGCTTCAATGAGACCGTCACCGGTTTCTATTCCGGTACCTGCGCCATGCTCAACCAGGATCCGGACGCGTTGCTCGGCATCGCCGACAAGATGAATGCCGACGATTTCGCCGTGGCGCCGCTGCCGGTCGGACCGAGCGGCAAATCCTACCCAACGCTGGGCTATGCTGGTTGGGCGATGTTCGCCAATTCCCAGCACAAGGACGACGCCTGGAAGCTGATGGCAACGCTGCTTTCGCCAAAGGACAATCTGGAATGGGCCAAGGAAGTCGGCGTCGTGCCGATCCACAAGGGCGCCGAGCAGGATCCCCATTTCAAGACCGAGCAGTTCAAGGGCTGGTTCACGGAGCTGAGCGACAGTTCCAAATATGAAATGGTGACACCGCCCACGCATCTGGAAAACCTCGGCAACTTCGTCGACCAGGTCGCCATCAAGAACTTCCAGGAAGTGCTGCTTGGCCAGAAGACGGCCAAGGACGTCGCCGACCAATGGGCTGCCTTCCTGACCAAGGAACAGCAGGACTGGCTGGCGAAGAACAAGAAGTAAGCGCCTCTTTCCTTCTCCCCGTTCACGGGGAGAAGGTGGCCCGATAGGGCCGGATGAGGGGCAGCGCTGTGTTCTGGGAAGCTGGCGCCGCCCCTCATCCGCCTGCCCGTCCCCCGCAGCAGCTGCGCTGCAGCTGCGGAGGGTGGACCGGCATCTTCTCCCCGTAAAACAGGGAGAAGGACGCTTGTCGCCAACGCCGTGCCCCCAGAGGACGTCCACAGCCAATGACCTATGCCGTATCCGAAATTCGATCCGCAGGGCGGCCGCGAAATAGGCGGCTCTCCTACGCGACGATCGAGCCCTGGCTCTATCTCAGCCCGGCGATCATCCTGCTGATCGTAGTGCTGCTCGTGCCGCTGGTCATCGGCATCAGCTACTCCTTCCGCAAATTCTCGGCCTTCAAATCCGAATATGTCGGGCTCGGGCAGTACCAGGCGATGCTGTCGGATCAGGTGCTGGGCCAGGCGCTGATCAACACGCTGTGGTGGACGGTGACCAGCCTGTTCTTCCAGTTCTTCCTCGGTCTCGGCCTGGCGCTGCTGCTCGACAAGCCGTTTCGGGGCCGCAAGGCGGTGCAGGCGCTGGTCTTCCTGCCCTGGGCGGTGCCATCCTTCCTGTCGGGCCTGACCTGGGCCTGGCTGTTCAACCCGATCGTTGGTCCGCTGCCACACTGGCTGTTCGCCTTGGGGCTGAAAGCCGAACCGACCAACGTTCTCTCCGATCCCTCAACCGCCATGTGGGGGCCGATCATCGCCAATGTCTGGTTCGGCATTCCGTTCTTCGCCATCACGCTGCTGGCGGCGCTGAAGTCTATCCCCTCGGAACTGCATGAGGCGGCGGCGATCGACGGCGCTTCGCCGTGGCAGCGCTTCACCAAGGTCACGCTGCCGTTCCTGGCGCCGACCATCGCCATCACGGTGATGTTGCGCACCATCTGGATCGCCACCTTCGCCGACCTGATCTTCGTCATGACCGAGGGCGGACCGGCCGGCTCGACCAACACGGTTCCGGTCTACATCTATGTCAGCGCCTTCAAGTCGTTGGACAAGGGCTATGCCTCGGCTGTGGCCGTGCTGTTGCTCGTCCTGCTCATCGCCTACGCGATCGTGCTGATCGCCATCCGCCGCTCGCTTGTGAGACACGTCTGATGATCGCTGGACGCTCAGCCCCGCAGCGCCTCTTCGGCGGCATCGGCCTGTACGCCGCGATCGCCGCCTATGTGGTCTTCGCTCTGTTCCCGATCTACTGGACGCTGAAGATCTCGGTCACGCCGGAGCGGCTGCTCTATTCCGAAGGCATCACATTCTGGCCGTCGCACATGACGCTACAGAACTTCGTCACCGTACTCGGGGCCACCGACTTCCCACGCTATTTCCTCAACAGCGTCATCGTCTCGGTGTCGACGGCGGCCCTGGTCACGGTCATCGCCACGCTCGCCGGCTACGCCATGTCGCGCTTCACCTTTCGCGGCAAGGCTGCACTGGCGCTGATGCTCCTTTTGACCCAGACCTTTCCGCTGGTGATGGTCATTCCGCCGATCTACCGCGTGATGGGTCAGATCGGCCTGATCAACAGCCTGACCGGGCTGATCATCATCTACACCGCCTTCAACACCGCCTTCGCCACCTTCCTGATGCAGTCCTTCTTCGACGGCATTCCGAAGGATCTGGAAGAAGCGGCGATGATCGACGGCTGCACCCGCGCGCAGGCGATGCGCCGGGTGATCGTGCCGCTGACGCTGCCCGGCATGGGCGCGACGCTGGGCTTCGTCTTCACCGCCGCCTGGAGCGAGCTTCTGTTCGCGCTGATGCTGATTTCCAGCGACGACCAGAAAACCTTCGCCGTCGGCCTGCTTACCTTTATCGGCAAGTTCGCCGTCGACTGGGGGCAGATGATGGCGGCGTCGATCCTGGCGCTGATCCCGGTCTGCATCTTCTTCGCCTTCCTGCAACGCTATCTCGTCACCGGCCTGACCGCTGGCGCCGTCAAAGGATAGATCGATGGCCTCTGTTACACTCGAAAAGGTTCGTAAGGACTACGGCGCCGTGCGCGTCCTACACGCGGTCGATCTTGAGATCGCCGATGGCGAGTTCGTTGTGCTGGTCGGACCGTCCGGCTGCGGCAAGTCCACGCTTTTGCGCATGATCGCCGGCCTCGAGGAAGCCTCCGGCGGCGAAATCCGCATCGGCGAGCGGCTGGTCAACGACGTGGCGCCCAAGGACCGCGACATCGCCATGGTGTTCCAGTCCTATGCGCTCTATCCGCATATGGACGTATCGAAGAACATGGGCTTCAGCCTGATGCTGCGAAAGGCCGACAAGCCGGCGATCGATGCTCGCGTCGATGGTGCTGCCAAGCGGCTGGGGCTCGATACGTTCCTGCAACGCTTGCCCAGGCAATTGTCCGGCGGCCAGCGCCAGCGCGTCGCCATGGGCCGTGCCATCGTGCGCGATCCCAAGGTTTTTCTCTTCGACGAGCCGCTGTCGAACCTCGACGCCAAGCTGCGCGTCCACATGCGCGCCGAGATCAAGGCACTGCACCAGCAGTTGAAGACCACTTCTGTCTACGTCACCCACGACCAGATCGAGGCGATGACCATGGCCGACCGCATCGTCGTCATGCATGACGGGCTGATCCAGCAGGTCGGCGCGCCGCTCGATCTCTATGACCGGCCGGCCAATATGTTCGTCGCCGGCTTCATCGGGTCGCCTGGGATGAATTTCCTGCCGGCGGCGGTTAAGAAGGGCGGCAAGGTGGACGCCGTGTTGTCCGATGGCCAGAAGCTTCGGCTACCGGACGGCCTGCCGCTCAGGGATGGCGACGTCATCACCGTCGGCCTGCGCCCCGAGCATATCCGGCTGGCCGATGACGGCCCCCTGCAAGGCGAAGTGGGCGTGGTGGAGCCGCTCGGCCTGTCGACGCAGTTCTATGTCAAACTGGCCGGCCAGCAGCTTTGCGTCTTTGCCATGGGCCGCACCGGCGTGAAGCCCGGCGACATGGTGCGGCTTGCGGCCGATCCCGCGTCGCTGCATCTGTTTGATCCGAAAAGTGGCGATCGCATCGGCTGAATGAATTCATCCAAGCCGAGGGAACTCAGCCCGGAGCCTTCCGCCTTGTAAACGAAAAACGCCGCCCGATGGGCGGCGTTTCGGCATTCCAGAGGAAAAACCCAGATTACTTGATCTTGGTTTCCTTGAATTCGACGTGCTTCTTGGCGACCGGGTCGTACTTGCGGAACGACAGCTTGTCGGTCTTGGTGCGGCTGTTCTTGCTGGTGACGTAGAAGAAACCGGTGTCGGCGGTCGACAGAAGCTTGATCTTGATGTTTGCGGCTTTGGCCATGATCTCAGTCCGTTATGTTCGTGGAGTTTTGGCCGCTGGAGCACGGGGAAAACACCCGGACGCGGGAAACTTGGCGCGACACATAAAGAACGTGCCTGGAAAGTCAAGCCCGGCGGACCTGATGTGGCCCGCCCAAGCTGCACTGTATGCATATAATCAGGCGTTTTCCACCTCTGAGACCGCAACCTTCTTCCAGTCTCCGGTCGTGTTCCACCACCGATTCGGATTGGCGCGGTCGTCCAGACCCTTGGAGCGGCTGGCAAGGATCGGCTGGATCCGGATCACCGGCTCCTGATAGGAATGCGCCTGGAAAATCGCCTCGACGACGCGGGCCGCCAGCGCCTGGTCATCGGGCAATTCGAATGAAACCTCGACCGTGCCCGGGCGGCGGCGCAATTCGGTTTCGGCGCCGGCCGCGGCCCCTTCAAGCGGCCTGTAGCGTTCGATGCCGTGCGCCGACTGGTAGGCGTTGCGGTCATACTTGCCCATGGCGAGCGGTGCGATCGCAACGACCGCGTCCATGATGCGGTCGACATCGGCAGCCGGAGCCTGGAAGCTAATGAGCAGCAGGAGCGTCATTCGCAGCGAAGTGGTTTCAAAGCCGCTGTCGATCATCGGAGTGTCCTCGGTTCAGGGTGTTTTAGGACACCCTTTTAGCCGGTGGCTGCTGACACGGTTCTGTCAGCAGCCTGCCGCTGCACCGTGCCGATAAACGACCGGGTTGGGCTCTACAGGAGTATCTTGCGGACGAGCCGGAAGCAGACCAGGGCGATGTAGGCGGCGAAGAACAGGCCGAGCGACCAGCCAAAACCGGAGGGCCCGAAACTGTCCATGCCGATGCCGATCGCCTGCGGGCCTAGCACCATGCCGACGCCGTAGCAAAGCACGAAAGCGGCATTGGCCGACGCCAGTTCGTGGCCGGAAAGCTGCGAACCGAGATGGGCGAGGCCGATCGTGTACATGGCGGCAACGACACCGCCCCAGACGAAAAGCAGCGCGGCCATCAGGTGCCAGTTCGCGGCAAAGAACGGCATGAACATCGTGCCGGCGAGACCGACCGTGGCGCAGGCGAGCAGCAGATAGCGCCGGTCCGTGACGCGGTCGCTGATCATGCCGATCGGGATCTGCAACAGCACGTTGCCGAGCCCGATCATGGTCAGCAGCAGCGCCGCATCGGCCTCGGAGTAACCGATGCGATTGCCATAGATCGGAAACAGCGCGAACCCGCCGGTCTCGACCGCGCCGAACACAAGCACCGCGAAAGTCGCGGTCGGCACCAGCCAGATGTAGCGAAGGAAGTGGCTGGTTTCACTGTCGGCCACGATGGTGGGGCTTTCGTTGCGCGCGGCCAGGACCGGTATCGCGGCCAGCGTCACCAGGGCGATGATGACGCCGAACGGCCTGAAGCCGGAACTGCCGAGATGGGCGAACAGCCACGGCCCCGCGGCAAAACCGAGCGACAGGACGGTGGCATAGATGCCAAGCACAAGGCCGCGTCGGTGTGGCGGCGCCGACGTGCTGATCCAGAATTCGGACAGGATGAACAGCACGGTCAGCGCGATGTGCAGCACGATGCGCAGGGGGAACCACATCCAGAAATCAGGCGCGAAATGGAAACCGACGAAGGCCAGCGCGCCGGCGGCGATCATGGCGATCATCGTCCAGGCGACGCCGAAGCGCATGGCCAGCGGCGTGGCCAGTGGCGCCCCGGCGATCGAGGCCAGGCCGGCAACGGCCGTGTTGAGGCCGATCATCGAGGCAGAATGGCCGCGTGTTTCCAGGATGACGCTGAGCAGCGGCATGCCAAGGCCGATAGCAATGCCGACGACGCTGATCGACGAAATCGCCGCCACCATCGGCAGCCAGTGTACGCGTTCGTCGCCCTTTGGTTGGGTATCGACCGTCATGAGATGCTGAATACTCTGTCTGTTTGATCTTACGCAATTCCGGACGGAAAACCGCGTCACTTTTCCTGGAATTGCTCTAGAGAAGTTCGCGGGTGAAGCGGTTGCGGACAAGCCTGTAGAAGGGGACAGGGCCGCCCGGACGCAGCAGTGGATCATTGGCGAGCCGCTTTTCGAGCTCATCCAGGATCATTCGGGTGATGTCGGGTATATCAGCCTGCCTGGCCTTGGCGAGCGGCAGCCAGACCAATTCCTCCAGTTCGTTGGTCGGGCCGCCTTCGGCCAATTCGACGGCGACGTCGCCACGCCAGGCGCTGAAGAAGCGGGTGTCGAAGCGGCGCACCCGGTTCGGCGGCGTGATGGCGCGCGCGACGAAGCGCAACGCCTCCAGCGACGGTGCGACGCCATGTTCGACGAAACCCTGCCAGTCGCGCCTGGTCGTGGCAAAGGCGCCTTTGCGGCCGATCAGCAGCCCGGCTTCCTCGTAGGTCTCGCGGACCGCCGACAAAGCGATGGCACGGGCGCGGGCGTGGCTGGTGCGGCCGGGGCCGGCGGTCAGCTTGGCTTCTTCGTGCTGGTTAAGTGTGGTCGCCGTCGGGATGCGGCTGTCGGCAGGGTCGGTGCGGCCGCCGGGGAAGACGAATTTCCCGGGCATGAAGGCGTGCGCGGCGTGGCGGCGTCCCATCAGCACCAGGATGTCGTCGCCCTTGCGGTCGAGCAGGATGAGCGTCGCGGCGTCACGCGGACGCAGGGGCCGGCCGCCATGCGTGGCAAGACCCTTGTCGAGCTTGTCGGCATCCGCCTTGGTCATTGCTTCCATGCGCAGGACCTAGCGGAAACTTCTTGCATGCGAAAGTAGCCCTAACGATTGGCATGTTGCGCCAGCCAACATTTCAGGCCCCGGGATGCGGCTCGATCACACCCTTTTCGCCACCAAACCCGTGCATATAGAACGCCCATTGCAATCCGATGACGGCGCCTTTGACTGGCTGCAGCAACGCGACCGACAGAAGGATGGTCAAGGGCACCCAGATGAGGATGTGCTGCCAGGTGGACAAGGTCGAGGTCGCCTCTACACCCATGAAGGCGCCGAGCACGATGTGGCCGACGATGACGATGACGAGATAGGCGGGCAAATCGTCGGCGCGATGGTGGTGAATCTCCTCGCCGCAGACGCTGCAGGTTTCGACGGTCTTGGTGAAGCCGCGGAAGAGCTTGCCTTCGCCGCAATTCGGGCAGCGGCCCAAGAGGCCCCGCTTCATCGCCGTCCATAATGGGCGGGCAATCCGGCCCGAGTGATGTTCGCCGCCGAAAACCTGTTGTTCCATCATCGTCTCCTGCCGCGCGGCCCCGGTCGCGATTGCGACGCACGGGCGCGGCCCTTGGCCTTGTGAAACGACCTGCTGGAGCCTGGCAGGGGCTTTGGGTCGGTCAACATCTCGAAGCGCATCGCTCCGGCCATCGGCGCCACCTCGACGAGCCGGACCTCGACACGGTCCGCGAGCTGGTAGCCTTTACCCGAGCGTTCTCCGAACAGGGAGCGAGCCGTTTCGTCGTATATGTAGTAATCGCCGCCCAGAGTTGACACAGGGATGAAACCATCGGCGCCATACTGCGGCAATTGGACAAAAAGTCCTGATTTGGTGACGCCGGAGATACGGGCATCGAAGCGGTCGTTGATGCGCTCGGCGAGATAGGCGGAGATCAGCCGGTCGACTGTGTCGCGCTCGGCAGCCATTGCGCGCCGTTCCGTGCCGGAGATCAGCACCGCAACGTCTTCGAGGCGAACCTCCTCATCTTGCGTCAGCCCTCCGGGACCAAGGCCGAGCGCGGCAATAAGCCCGCGATGCACGATCAGATCGGCATACCTGCGGATCGGCGAGGTGAAATGCGCGTAGCGGTTGAGGTTGAGGCCGAAATGGCCGATATTCTTGGGTGAATATTCGGCCTGGCTCTGCGAGCGCAGCACCACTTCGTTGACCAGCGCCTCGTTGTCGGCGCCGCGTACGCGTTCCAGAATGCCGTTGAACTGGCTGGGCCGCATCTGCGCACCACGCGCCAATGACAGGCTAAGCGTCTGCAGGAATTCGCGCAGCGATTCCTGCTTGGCCAGCGACGGCGCGTCATGAATGCGGTAGACCAGCGCCTGCTTCTTGCCCTCCAGCGTTTCGGCCGCGGCGACGTTGGCCTGGATCATGAACTCTTCGATCAGCTTATGGGCGTCGAGCCGCTCCGGCACGATGACACGGTCGACCGTGCCATCCGGTTTGAGCAGGATCTTGCGCTCCGGCAGGTCGAGCTCGAGCGGCTGGCGGCTGTCGCGGCCGCGCTTGAGGATCGCGTAGGCGTCCCACAGCGGCCTCAGCACCGTGTCGAGGATCGGGCCGGTCTTGTCGTCCGGCACGCCGTCGATCGCCGACTGGGCTTGGCTGTAGGCGAGCTTCGCCGCCGACTTCATCATGACGCGGTGGAAGGAATGCCTGATCTTGCGGCCATCGGCGGAGAAGGTCATGCGTACCGCCAGCGCCGGACGATCCTGACCCTCGCGCAGCGAGCAGAGATCGTTGGAGATGCGCTCGGGCAGCATCGGCACGACGCGATCGGGGAAATAGACCGAATTGCCGCGCTTCATGGCCTCGCGGTCGAGAGCCGTGCCGTAGCGGACATAGGCGGCGACATCGGCGATCGCGACGGTGGCGATAAAGCCGCCGAGATTTTTCTCGTCGAGGTCAGGCGTAGCGAACACCGCGTCGTCATGGTCCTTGGCGTCGGCCGGATCGATGGTGACCAGCGGCAGGTCGCGCCAGTCCTCGCGATGGGCAAGCGTCGCCGGCTTCACCGCCTCGGATTCGGCAATGACATCGGCTGGAAAAATGTGCGGAATGTCGTGCGCGTGAATGGCGATCATCGAGACCGCCTTTTCGCTGGTCAGCGAACCCAGCACGTTGAGCACCTTGGCGCGCGGCAGCCCGTAGCGGGAGGCGCGCGCGGGCTCGACCTCGACAAGATCGCCATTTTTGGCGCCGTTCTGGAATTCCTTGTCGACGATCAGCTCAGGCTGGCGCCGTTCCACCGGTTCGATGCGGAAGCTGCCGTCCTGAAGCACACGGAAGACCCCGAGGACGGCATCCGTGCGCTTCTCGAAGATCTTCATCACCCGGCCGGTATAGGCAGGCCCCGACGGATCGTCGGTCGGAAACGTCTTGGCCAGCACGCGGTCGCCAATGCCTGGCGCTGGTCCGCTGCCCCCACGCGAAACGCGGATCGAGACCACGGGAGGCTCGCCCCGGCCGACCGCCTCGGTCGGGTGCGCCAGCAAGATACCCTCGCCATCGCGGCCAAAGATGTCGAGCACGGCGACATGGGGCAGGGTGCCGACCCGGGCCAGCCGCTTGCGCTCCTTGGTCAGAACGCCTTCGTCCTGCAGATCGCGCAGGAGATCCTTCAGCCAGACGCGGTCATCGCCGCGCAGTGCGAACGCCTTGGCGATGTCGCGCTTTCCGGCGCGATCCGGGTTTTCGGCGATGTAGCGCAGGATTTCGTCACGCGAGGGCCGGTAGTTGTCCTTGACCTTGGCCCGGGTGTCGGCGGTGCGGGGATCGCCGTGGCTTCTTCCGGTGATCCTGCGCGCCACGCGTTCTACCCTTTTTTCTTCGCGGCCGGCTTCTTGGCGGCTGCCTTCTTGGTTGTGGTTTTCTTGGTTGTGGGGGCCTTGGCCGCCGCAGCCTTGCGGAACGGTTTCTTGCCGCCGCCGCCCTTGGCTTCCTTCTCGGCTATCAGCGCCAGCGCATCCTCGATGGTCACCGATTGCGGATCCTTGCCCTTGGGCAGCGTGGCGTTGACCTTTCCGAAATTGACGTAAGGTCCGTATTTGCCGTCGCGCACGACGATCTTGCCGCCGCCGTCCGGATGGTCGCCGAGCTCCTTCAGGGCTGCCGGCGTGCCGCCGTTGCGGCCGCCCTTGCCCTTGGACTGCTTCTCGGCAATCACGGTGACGGCGCGGTTGAGGCCGATCGAGAACACGTCCTCGATGCTGTCCAGATTGGCGTAGGTGCCATCGTGCAGCACGAACGGGCCATAGCGGCCGAGCCCCGCCGAGATCATCTTGCCGGATTCGGGATGTTTGCCCACGTCGCGCGGCAGCCCCAGCAAGGCGAGCGCCTTTTCGTGATCGATGGATTCAGGCGTCCAGCCCTTGGGCAGGCTCGAGCGCTTGGCTTCCTTGCCCTCGCCGCGCTGGATATAGGGGCCGAAACGGCCTGAGCGCAGCGTGATTTCCTCCGCGGTGTAAGGATCCTTGCCGAGGATCTTGGTGCCGTCCTCGCCACCGCCATTCTCCCCGTTGGGATTGGCGGCGTCGCCGAGCTGGCGGGTGAAGGAGCATTCGGGATAGTTCGAGCAGCCGACGAAAGCGCCGAACTTGCCGAGCTTCAGCGAAAGATTGCCGGTGCCGCATTTCGGACAGATGCGCGGATTGGAGCCGTCCTCGCGGGCGGGGAAAACCAGCGGCGCCAATTCCTCGTTTAGCGCATCGAGCACATCGGTGACGCGCAATTCCTTGATGTCGGCGACGGCGCCTGAAAAATCCTTCCAGAAATCGCGCAGCACGTCCTTCCAGGCGAGCTTGCCGTCGGAGATCTCGTCGAGCTTTTCCTCCAGCGATGCGGTGAAGTCGTACTCGACATAGCGCTCGAAGAAGCTTTCGAGGAAGGCCGACAGCAGGCGGCCCTTGGCCTGCGGCACCAGCCGGCGCTTGTCGATGGTGACATAGTCGCGGTCCTCGAGCGTCTTCAGGATCGCCGTGTAGGTCGAGGGACGGCCGATGCCGAGTTCTTCCAGCTTTTTGATCAGCGACGCCTCGGAATAGCGCGGCGGCGGCTCGGTCGTGTGCTGGGTGGCATTGATCGCACGGCGGGCGAGCTGCTCGCCGGCGCGGATTTCCGGCAGACGGCGGTTTTCCTCGTCTTCCGTGTCGTCGTCCTTCTGGTCGGTATAGGCGGCTATGAAGCCGTCGAAGCGGACGACCGAGCCAACGGCGCGAAGCTCGGCCGTGCGGGCGCCATTCAGCGCCTCGATCTCGACAGTGGTGCGCTCGATCTCGGCCGACTGCATCTGGCTGGCGATGGCGCGCTTCCAGATCAGTTCATAGAGCCGTGCCTGGTCGGCATCGAGATATTGCCGGACCGACGCCGGGGTGCGCATGAAATCCGTCGGGCGGATTGCCTCGTGCGCTTCCTGGGCGTTCTTGGCCTTGGTGGTGTACTGGCGCGGCTTTTCCGGCAAGTATTTCGGGCCGAATTCCTTTGCGACCGCATCGCGAGCGGCGTCGATCGCCTCGGGCGCCATCTGCACGCCGTCGGTTCGCATATAGGTGATCAGGCCGGTGGTTTCGCCGCCGATCTCCATGCCCTCATAGAGCCGCTGCGCCACCTGCATGGTGCGCGTGGCCGAGAAGCCGAGACCCGACGAGGCTGCCTGCTGCAACGTCGAGGTGGTGAAGGGCGGGCCGGGGTTGCGCTTGGTCGGCTTGGCTTCGACGGACAGCGCCTTGAAGGTAGCACCCTCGAGCATCGCCTTGATGTCGTCGGCCTGCGCCTTATTGGAAATGTCGAGCTTTTGCAGCTTCTTGCGCTCGAATGCGGTCAGGCGGGCTTCGAAGGTCTCGTTGCGCGGTGTGCCGAGGATGGCAGCGATCTGCCAGTATTCCTCGCGGATGAAGCGCTCGATTTCGGATTCGCGGTCGCAGGCCAGGCGCAGCGCCACGGACTGGACGCGGCCGGCCGAACGGGCGCCCGGCAATTTGCGCCACAGCACCGGCGACAGCGTGAAGCCCACGAGGTAATCGAGTGCCCGGCGGGCGAGATAGGCGTCGACCAGCGGCGCATCGATCTGGCGCGGATTGGCCATCGCCTCCAGCACCGACGATTTGGTGATGGCGTTGAAGACGACGCGGCTGACTGGCTTGTCCTTCAGCGCGCGCTTCTGCTTCAGGACTTCCAGCACGTGCCAGGAGATCGCTTCGCCTTCGCGATCCGGGTCGGTGGCGAGGATCAGGCCGTCGGCATCCTTGACCGCCTTGGCGATGTCGGCGAGACGCTTGCCGGACGCGGTGTCGACCGCCCAGGACATGGCGAAATCTTCATCCGGACGCACCGAGCCATCCTTGGCCGGCAAATCGCGGACATGGCCGAACGAGGCCAGAACCTTGTAGTTCCTGCCCAGGTATTTGTTAATTGTCTTCGCTTTGGCCGGCGATTCGACGACGACGACGTCCATGAGGTCTCATATCAGCTGTGATGCGGCAGAAGAATTCCGCTGCGCGCGACGAAATCTCGGTTCTGTTCGTCGCTCACATGGCCGCGCTTTTGCATCCGGTCAAGGGGAAGGGGCCAAATTGCGGCGGTCCCGGCAGCAATACACTCTTAGAGTGTATGGAGAAAATCACAGAATTTCGGTCAAGGCGACGGCGGTCGGGAGTCGGCGGAAACTCCCGCTTCAAACTCCGGGCGAGTCGTGGAAAGCCGTTCGCTCGCCTGCCGTCGATCGATGCTGGCCGCCGGCTGAACAGAGGAATGCGGCGACCAGCTTGCCCGCCCGCAGGCAGGGAGCAGGGGTAAGCCTAATCGGCCTTGACGATGTGCCAGACACCGGCGACGCCATCACCGCTCATGTCGCCGGCCTTCTTGTCCTTGATGAAGGTGTAGACGGGCTTGCCGTCATAGGCCCACATCTTGGTGCCGTCGGTGCGATCGACAACGCTCCATTCGTCGCCGGCCTTGGCGCCGGCCTTGGCCTTCAGCGGCGGCCAGTTGGTGGCGCATTTGTCGTAGCAATTGGTCTTGCCTTTCTCGTCCTTGTCATAGGTGTAAAGCGTCATGCCTTTGGCATCGGTATAAATCTTGGTGCCGCCGACATCGGCTTCCTTCCACGCCTCTGCGGCAAAGGAGGCGGTGGTGCTGAGCAGAAGCGCGGCCAGCGCTGCGGTTGTCGTTTTCATGGAAATCTCCGTGGCTGTTATTCGCAGGCGCGCGGAAAGTCGCGGCCTCGTTGTGTCAACGCCCTGCGCATGTGCTTTCTTCCCCGGCCCGCGATGACTTGCCACACGATGGTGATTGGCGGACAAACCCGCGTGCAGCTATATCGTCGCCACACAGTCGGAGCTTTGGAATGGCATTGGATATCGGCTATGTCAGCGCGGTCGGGGCGGGGGCCATCTCGTTCCTGTCGCCATGCGTGCTGCCGCTGGTGCCGCCCTATCTCTGCTACATGGCCGGCGTGTCGGTCGACGATTTTCGCGGCAATGCGGGCGCGACGGCCCGCGAAGGCGCGCGCGGTGCGCTGCTTTATTCCTCGATCGCCTTCGTGCTCGGTTTTTCGACCGTGTTCGTCGCGCTCGGTGCCGGCGCGTCGACCATCGGCCGGTTGCTGCGCGTCTGGCAGGAGCCGCTGGCGATGGGCGCCGGCGTGCTGATCATCCTGATGGGCCTGAACTTTTTGGGCATCCTGCGCATTCCGCTGTTGTCGCGGGAAGCGCGTTTCCAGTCGCAGGGCAAGCCGGCCAGCGCCGTCGCCGCCTATGTCATGGGGCTTGCCTTCGCCTTCGGCTGGACGCCCTGCATCGGCCCGGTGCTGGGGCCGATCCTGACGCTGGCCGGCGGCCGCGAAACCGTGGGCGAGGGCGCGCTGCTGCTCGCCGCCTATTCGCTGGGCCTCGGCATCCCGTTCCTGATCGCCGCGCTGTTCTCCGGCGCCTTCATGCGCTTCCTCGGCAAGTTCCGTGTCCACCTCGGCCTTGTCGAGAAGGCGATCGGCGCGCTCCTGGTGGTCGCCGGCGTGTTCTTCCTTACCGGCGGCGTGCAGACGGTGTCCTACTGGCTGCTGGAGAATTTTCCGGTGTTGGGGCGGCTGGGCTGAGGCTTGTCGGCGTGGGGCGAGTCACGGGATTGAGCCGCGGACCCGCTGATTAAGAGTCAGCTGCTCTACCATCTCACCGGAATTTAACCGCATTGGTGCAGCATGGCGCCACTGTTAGCATGTCTTGATTCCCAACGCATTTCATATGGTTGCCTTTCCATGAACCAGAGAACCTGCCTGTCCGTCATCCTCGCCGCCGGCGAAGGCACGCGCATGAAGAGCGCACTGCCGAAGGTGCTCCACCAGATCGCGGGGTTGCCCATGGTCTCCCATGTGGTCAAGGCGGCCGAAGCCGCTGGCGCGACCGGCGTGGCGCTGGTGATCGGTCATGGCTCCGACGAGATGCGCAAGGCGGCGGCGAAGTTCGCACCTGAGGCTGAGACCTTCGTGCAGGAAAAGCGCTTGGGTACGGCGCATGCAGTGATCGCTGCCCGCGCAGCGATATCAAAGGGTTATGACGATGTTCTTGTCATGTTTGGCGACACGCCGCTGATCGATGCGGATACCCTGACGGTGGCGCGGCTGAGGTTGGCGGAAGGTGCTGCCGTCGTGGTGATCGGATTCCGCCCACCCAATCCGACCGGCTATGGTCGGCTGATCGAAAAGGGCGGCAAGCTGATTGCCATCCGCGAGGAAAAAGACTGCTCCGAAGAGGAGAGGAAAATCGGCTTCTGCAACGCCGGCATGATGGCGGTGGCCGGCGCGCACGCGCTGAAACTGCTCGACGCCGTCGACAACAAGAACGCCAAGGGCGAGTATTATCTCACTGACATCGTCGAGATTGCCGGCGCACAGGGTCTCGATGTCGTTGCCACCGAAGCCAGCTTCGAAAGTGCGCTCGGCATCAACAACCGCGCCGAACTGGCGCAAGCCGAAGCCATCTGGCAACAGCGCCGGCGCCATGAGGCGATGCTGTCGGGCGTGACGCTGATTGCGCCGGAAACCGTCTATTTCTCGCACGATACCGAAATCGGCGCCGACACGATCGTCGAGCCCAATGTCTGGTTCGGACCGGGTGTGATGGTTGCCTCGGGTGCCAAGATCCACGCCTTCAGCCATATCGAAGGCGCCACCATCGCCTCCAATTGCGATGTCGGGCCATTCGCACGGCTGCGGCCAGGCGCCGATCTCAGGAACAAGGCCAAGGTCGGCAATTTCTGCGAGGTCAAGCAGGCCGTTATCGAGGAGGGCGCCAAGGTCAACCACCTGACCTATATCGGTGACGCGCGCGTCGGCGCTGGGGCCAATATCGGCGCCGGCACCATCACCTGCAACTACGATGGCTATTCGAAATTCTTCACCGACATCGGCGAGGGTGCCTTCATCGGCTCCAATTCCTCGCTCGTGGCACCCGTCACCATCGGCAATGGCGGCTATATCGCCTCGGGCAGTGTCATCACCGAAAGCGTTCCCGACGACGCTCTGGCCTTCGGCCGGGCTCGCCAGAAGACGATCCCCGGTAAGGGGAAGGAGTTGCGCGAACGGTTTGCTTCGGCCGCGGCGGCGAAGAAGAAGGCAGCCGGCGCCGACCATTAGCCATTGGTCGACAAGTCTGCTTTCTTGCCGAAGCAATCGAAAAAAACGAACGATTGCAGTAACCGGATTGCAAGAGCGGTCTGTCATGGTGCATGCGTGCGCAAGTGTCCGTTATACCGGACGAAATGCAATGTGACTTTCGCGGCAGGCCGGCCACCCCTAAATAGCGCTGGTTTTCCATGGGCA
>NZ_JAPYKS010000038.1:0-36950 GCF_037179605.1 Mesorhizobium salmacidum (SeqCode) | reverse complement strand
AGCGGGCTGATCATCGAACTCGGCCAAGTCTGGGGCGATCCCTTGGCGGGTCGTCGCGTCCAGTATCATCTCGAGCAAATGCTTCTCGATGCCGACGATCTTGCCGCGCCGCGCCCGCTGGCGCTAACGCTCGGCATTCGCGTCGACGCTCGAAATCCAACCTCGACCGGGCTTCCGGAAGGAAGCGATCAAATCTATGCCTACCTGACGAGGGATGGCCAGATCGAAGCTGTCGTGCAGTTCGGCGTACTCGGGAAAGTGACAAAGCGTCATTGGACGGAGCTGATTTTGAATTTCGCACCGCAAAAGGACGACGGTGCCGACACGTCAAACACGCTTGCAGCCGAGGCACTGTCGACCACAGCGGAACGCCGGCCTGATCCGGACAGCCACTTCGGCAAACTCGCGCGATTGGTCTCGGAAGCGCGGGAACTGGTTCGGTCAAGCGCCGAAGCTACGCAGCCTCTCCCAGCGCCGCGGCGTGCACCAGCCTCGGATGGCCACGACAAGGATCGTACTTCGTTCTGGAATCGCTATTTCGCGACAGAGGATCCCTGGAACTACAGCTCGCCCTACGAGCAGGAAAAATATGAGCGGCAGCTCGAGATTCTGCCGGCCGGTCCCATCGGACGAGCGCTTGAGCTGGCCTGCGCGGAGGGCCATTTCACGCGACAACTGGCGCCCCGAGTGGGCCATTTGACCGCAACCGACATTTCCGCCGTAGCCATCGAACGAGCGCGCGCGCGCTGCTCGGACCAGCCGAATGTCGAGTTCGGCGTACTGGATTTTTTTGCGGACACGCTGCCCGGTGAGATGGACCTGATCGTCTGTTCGGAAGTGCTCTACTACTTGGATGATCTCGCCGGGTTGCGGCGCATAGCCAAAAAATTCGTTGAGGCACTGGCGCCTGGCGGCAGTTTCATCAACGCACACGCATTCGTGCTACGCGACAATGTTGAAAGGACGGGCTTCGATTGGAACACATTCGGCGCACAAACGATCTCGCAAACCTTGGCAGGGACGGAGGGCCTCATCCTCGAGCGATCGATCCAGACCGAACTCTATCGCATAGATCGCTTCCGCCGCCTGTCACCGGACCACATGGCGACGGAGCCGGCGATTGATCATGTGCCGGTCCGCGCACCCATCGGAATCGGGGTCGCGCGAAATATCGTCTGGGGCGGGGCGCGGGTCTTGCGCCGCGACGTCGCGCGTAGCGAGCGGCGGCAACGTATCCCTGTCCTCATGTATCACAGCGTCGCCGATGAAGGTCCGGCCGCGCTCGCCCGTTTCCGGCTCACGCCCGCCGCATTCGCGAGCCAGATGGCATGGTTGCGCGCAAATGGCTTTCACGCGATCATGTCCGAGCAACTGGAATGGTCCATCGCCAACCGTCAGCCTTTCGCTGGCCGGCCGGTGCTCATCACCTTCGATGACGGCTTCCAGAATTTTGCCGACCATGCCTGGCCGATCTTGCGTGCGCACGACCTGACCGCGGAAGTGTTCCTGGTGACGGACCTGGTGGGGGAAAGTGCAAAGTGGGACGCCGTCAGCGGTCCGCCGACGCGGCTTATGGACGCCGCAACGGTGCGACGTCTCGCCGCCGAAGGTGCTTTCTTCGGAAGCCATCTGGCGACGCATCGCGCCATCGATGGTCTGTCGAGCTCTGACCTGGCGGCCGAACTCCTGCGCTCTCGGATGTTCATCGAACGATGGACCGGTCGGCCAACCACGGCGTTCGCGGCACCTTTCTCGGTCACCGACCGACGGCTCGGCCGCCTGGCCAAGGAGTGCGGCTATCGGATCGGCTTTGGCGGCGGACATGGGCCGGCGGACCTTGATAGCGATCCCGTCGACCTTCCGCGCATCGAGATTCGTGGGGATCGCTCCCTCGATAATTTTGTTGCCACCGTCGAGGCCGTGCTCAACTGAACGGTGAACTTTGCCAGCGTCATTATTTCCGCTCACAATGCGCAAGATCGACGAGCGCTCGAGACCTTGCTGTTGACGATGGCTCACGCAACCAGACTGCGGCGATCGCCCGATTTCCGCGGAGATCGACACGCGCGTGCGTGCTGCAAACTATTAATGGGAGGCGGTGCCTACCCCCTACCCTGGTAGAGATGGCCGCAAGGCCAACCGGACTCGTTGGCCAACACGTGATGGTGCCATCGGCTGCCTTCATGTGTACAGCTGTGTCAGAGCCCAGATAGGCAGCGCGTATCTGCTCGTCTGCAATCAGTTCCTCGGCCGGCCCTGCATGGTCATGCGCCCAGTTTCCATCATATAGCCTCGGTCGGCGATGCCCAACGGGGGGCATACGCGTTCTGCTCTACCAGAAGCACCGTGACGCCCAGCGTCTTCGAATTACGGATCAGAATTTGCGCGACCAGACCCTGCGCAATGGTCTAGCTTGAACGATGGCGTCTTGTACCACAACATCGGCTTCTTCAAGGTAGGAGCGATGGCGGGCATAGATGTCGTTGCTTGCCGATTTGACCGGAAAGTTAACAGCACGATGCCACTCATGACTCGACGATTGGGAACCAGGAACCTGGCGCGCCCGGCACGACGTCTCGGAACTCTGACTGCAATGTTTGTCCTGGTTGCCAGGGCGCTGATTGTTGGGATCGCCCTCTCGTTGGCTGGTCAGGCAGAGGCGCAGGCGCCGGCGACCGTCCCGCCTGAAAGGGTCAAACAGCTATTCGAGCTTCTCGACGATCCGTCAGTGAAGGCGTGGGTGGCCGAACAGCGAAATCAGGACGTCGGGTCATCGGGAGCGCCTGCCAAGGCAGGAGCTTCGCCGACCGACGCATCGTCCGACGCCATGGCCGCACCAGGCCAGATGAATACGATGGCATCCTCGACGCTCGATCGGATCAGGCATCATATCGAAAGAATCGTGCGAACTTTGCCCTTGCTGCCAGGTCAGTTCGCGCGCGTTCGGGCAGAGACCATGCAGGATATGTCCAGCAAGGGGTCTGCCGGCGTATTCGTGCTGATTGCTATGTTCATCGCTGCCGGCCTGGCGCTCACCTGGGCATCGTACAAGTTGACCCGTCCATTTCGTCTCTGGATTATCGCGCAACCGAAGGAGACGCCCGTTGGGCGGGCCAAGAAGATTGGTGGTCGCACGCTTTATTCCAGCATGCTGATCGTCTCGTTCGCACTGGGCAGCGCCGGCGCGTTCATGCTGTTCGACTGGCCAATGCTTATCCGCGAGATCGTACTGACATTTCTGATGGCGGCAGTCGTTACATGGGGTGTGCGCATGTACGTCATGGCCATGCTCGTCCCTTCCTTCATGAACGTCGAGAACGCCGTCGAAGTTCGTGCTTTGCCGATCACCAACGAAGCGGCTGACCATTGGTCCTATTGGCTACCCCGGATCGTTGGCGTATTCGCCTTCTTCGGCGCCGCGTTCATCCTCTTGCCAGGTCTCGGCATCGATCAGGACGGAATGATGGTCCTGTCGCTGGGCGCCGATTTCGTGCTGCTGTTGCTCTTGCTGCTGGCCATTTGGCGTCGGCCAAGAAGGCAGCGAGACGGTGCGCGCCACAGCGTTCACATGGAAGCGACATGGCTATTGACGGCTTATTTCGTCGTCCTGTTCCTGCAGCGCATCGCCGGCCTTTATGTAATGTTCTGGTTCACCTTCGCCGCATTCTTCCTGCCGTTGGCAATCGTGACGACGCAGCGCGGGGTTAATTTCGTTCTGCGGCCAGGTTCGGAAGATCTCGGCCGGCCGACGATCCCGGCGGTGACGATCGCTGTCATCGATCGCGGAATCCGAATGATTTTCATCCTGGCGGCGGCTTACTTTCTCGCGCGTGCCTGGGGTCTGGACATGCAATCCATGCGGGACAGCGATACGACGACGACCTTCATATTGCGCGGCTTGATCAATGTCGTGGTCATTGCCCTCGCAGCCGATTTCGGCTGGTCGATCATCAAAGCCTTGATCGAACGAAAGCTGGGCATCGAAATACCACACCCTGTGATCAGCGACGAAGAGGTCCCGATCCCCGATCCGCAGCAGGCGCGGCTGCACACGCTGTTACCGATCCTCCAGAACATTCTGCTCGCATCGATCATCGTGATGGCGGTGCTTATGATGCTTGCCTCAATGGGTATCCAGATCGGCCCGCTGATCGCCGGCGCCGGCGTTGTCGGCGTCGCGGTGGGCTTTGGGGCACAGACCGTCGTCAAGGACATCATTTCGGGCGTGTTTTTTCTGCTCGACGATGCGTTTCGTGTCGGCGAATATATTTCCTCGGGCAATTACAAGGGTACCGTGGAAAGCTTTTCGCTGCGCTCGGTGAAGTTGCGCCACCATCGTGGTCCGCTGTTCACCATACCTTTCGGGGAACTCGGGGCCGTCCAGAACCAGAGCCGTGACTGGGTTATCGACAAATTCAACATCACCGTCGGCTATGACACCGATATCGAATTCGCTCGCAAGCTGATCAAGCGGATCGGCCTCGAACTGGCGGAAGATCCCGAGTTCAAACACTGGGTGCTCGACCCGATCAAGATGCAGGGCGTACAGGAGTTCGGCGAGTACGGCATCGTATTGAGGGTCAAGGCCATGACCAGACCGGGAGGCGCCTTCGGCATGAAACGCAAATTCTATGTACGCCTCCGCCAGGTCTTCAAGGAGCAGGGCATCGAGCTCCCATTCCCGACCGTCCAGGTCCAGGGGCTACAGAACCCGCACGGGGCAGAGGATGCGCCGTTGGACATCACACCCGCGTTAAAAATGGCCGCCGCGCAATCGCACACCATTCGTCGCAGAAAAAAAGCTAGCACTACGGAATAGGAAAGAGCGCCGTCACCGGACCGACCGGAACGGAAATCCGACAAGGGTCGATCCGGAAGAATGGGCAGATCGATGGGCCACGCCAGCGCTCTGCGCAAAACGGGTATTGAGGCTGGATTCTCCAAGCCCCTTTTGCTAGCCAGACAGGATGAGCAACCGATTGCCGCCCGCATGGGCAAAGCACGTCAAGACCCAACCCTCGCCGAAGGCGGCATCACCGAAGGCTGCGCCACTCAAAGCGCAGCCCAAGGCAGGCCCCCACCGCAGCCACGCCGACGACTTGCTTTTACGGCAGGCGCTCGAGTTGCAGCAGGCCGAACGTCTGCCCGAGGCTGAGGAACTGTGCCACAGGGTCCTGGCTCGCACGTCAAACCATCCGTTAGCCCTGTATATCCTGGGAACGCTCGGGCTCGGTTTCGATAACGAAAAGTCACTGCGGTATTTCGCTCGGGCGCTGGCAGAGGATCCGCAGAACCCCTACTACCATCTTAGCCTCGGCGAGGCCTATTTGAAGGTCAGCGAATTTACGCCGGCGATCAGGCACTTTCAGTACGCCCTGGACTTGAAGCCGGATCTGGTGGAAGCGCTTTGCGCCTTGGGAGATGCCTACAATGCATTTGACAAGGGGGAAATGGCGCTGCCGCTATTTGAGAAGGCGCTCAGGGTCGACCGAGATCATCCCGTGGCCCGATTGGGGCTGCCCGGCGCGCTCGCAAGCCTCGGCCGTATGGACGAAGCCGCGGTTCGTCTGAAAGAGGCAATAGAACGGCGCATCGCGGTACCGGCTGCCTACAATGCGCTTGTACGCACGCGCAAATTCGCTGAAGAGCCGCCAGAACTCGGGGCAATCCTGACGGAGCTTCAAGACCCGGGCCATGGGCCGGAGGGAGCGGCAGCGCTCCATCACGCCGCAGGAAAGCTTCTCAACGACCTCGGTCGCTATAGGGAGGCAATGGATCACTTCAAGAAGGGGAATCAGGCCGGGGGCCATACATTCGATCTGCAATCTTACCGTCGCTGGGTCGACGTCATGATCGAAACCTTCACGCCGGAACTGGTCGCTTCAAGGGCCGCGTGCGGCAATCCCTCGGAGGCGCCTGTATTCGTCGTCGGCATGCCTCGTTCGGGCACGACATTGACAGAGCAGATCTGTGCCAGTCACCCCAATGTTCATGGCGCCGGCGAGCTCAGTAAACTTAGGCGAATAGCCGGGGGACTCGGTGTCGAAGACCGCTCCAACCCGAACCTCGGTCAATCGATCGCGATGATTACTCCCGATCTGACCAGGACTTTGGCCGAAGAGCACCTTGCTTATCTGCGCGAGCGGGCTCCCGACGCGCTGAGAATTATCGACAAGATGCCTCACAATTTCGAGCTGATCGGTCTGGTTGGTCTTCTTTTCCCTAAAGCGCGTATCATTCATTGTCGTCGCGATGCCATCGACAATTGCATCTCCTGTTTCGTCCTGCAGTTCAATAAAGCCCACAGCTATAGCGCCGACCTTGAGATGCTGGGGCTTTACTACAGGGAGTATGATCGCTTGATGCGGCATTGGAATGAGGTTTTCCCGGGTCGTATTTTCGAAAATCGCTACGAAACGTTGATCGAAAATCAGGAGGAGCAGTCGCGCCGGCTCATAGACTATCTCGGATTGCCGTGGGACGATGCCTGCCTGCGCTTTTTTGACAGGGGAGGCTCCGTAAATACCTACAGCAATTGGCAGGTCCGCCAGCCGATCTATACGTCGTCCGTCAAGCGTTGGAAGAATTACGAAAGCGAGATTCAGCCGTTGATCGAAGCCTTGGGCGATCTTGCTGAGGTTTGACCGGTAGTGCCTGATGCTGCGCGCATGTCAGGTTGCATCCTATCCCGCCGGCGTACGCTTTCCGCCGCGAGGGCTTCCTCAGGCTGAACGCCGCGTTCCTTCACCTGTCCCGCCGGCGTATCCTGGCCACAGAGCCTGCAGTTTTCGCCTGCCAAGCAGTTTTTGGAGTTTCCTTCTTTCCTTTCGCTGCGAGGATTGTTCTTCCACGTCTGCAAGCGTGGGCGGGCGGCCATGCCATCGGCTGTCCGAAGTTCCACACAGACGGCATGAAAAACCCGGCGGTTGCCCGCCGGGTTTTCCGATTTCAATCAGGCAGCGCCTGTTAGAACGAGCGCTGGAAGCGAAGCATGCCGCCGATTGCGTCGTCATGTCCAGGAGAAATACCGGTCCAGTTCGACACGGAGTCGTCGCCGAGACGCGAGTAGTCGACTTCGGCCGTGACCGTGAAGCCAGGAACGATGTCATAGGCAACGTTCGCGGCGATGCCGATATTCTTGCCTTCGTCATACGACGCCTGGAGGTTGAACGAGGTCTTTTCGTTGAACTTGTAGGTGCCGCCGCCCCAGACTGCCCAATTGCCGCTCCACGGCTTGTAGAAGCCGCGACCGCCAGCGGGGAACGCCCAGGTGTTGTCCGTCAGGTTGTCGTCGGAGCCGTAGCCGCCCATGATGAACAGCGACAGTTCGTTGGAGACGGTGACGTCCAAGCGAACCTTGCCGGAGACTTCTTCATAGTTGCTGTCGTAAGCGATGACGCCAGTGACCGCGCCCCAGCCCTGCGTCCACTTCACACCACCGACGACATGCGGAACGTAGCTGTCGATCGTGTCGGAGCCCGAGCCTTCTTCGAGAGAGACGACGGCTGAGAAGCCGTTGCCAGCGTCGAAGTAGTACTGCACGACGTTGGTGTCGAAACCGCCATAAGGAACCAACGTATCCTGGATGACGTTGCCGGCGTAGCCGATGAACGTATCAAAGGCCGATTCGTCCTTACCAACGCGGAGACCACCGAGCTGGATCCAGGCGAAGTTCAGCGAGGCGGTGTTGCCGCCGCCGCCGTTGCTAGCAGTATTGAGCGTTCCGAACCTGCCCGAGTCACGGTTGTTGTTCTGGAAGTTGAAGCGGGTCTCGGTATAGGTCTTCAAAGTACCGAGTTCGGTTTCCTGACCGGTCCAGGTCTTCAGTGCGAAGCGAGCGTGCTTGTAGAAGGTGTCGTTGCTGCCGCCGTCCTCGTGATCGGCGCTTGTCGCACCGTCGAACGAACCCACGTCGCCGACGCCGATGTCGTAACGGATATAGCCGCCGATGCGCAGGCAGGTTTCGGTGCCGGGGATGTAGAAGTAGCCAGCGCCGTAGACGTCGCAGATCTTGACGTATTCAGCGGGCTCCGGCTCGGCGACGACGACGGCGTCGGCGGCGCGCGCACCGGAAACTGCGATCAGGGCCGCAGCGGAGCCGAGAAGAAGGCTCTTGATGTTCATTTTCTGACCTCCAGTCAAAAGTTAAAAAACGGGTCTGGGTATTCTTTGCTGAAGGACAGCGTTCCCTGCCCCATCCCCACTACCGAAAAAGATGCGCACCGCGCCGCTTCCTCGAAACCGACATTACCCATGAGCCAGCGGCGTTCAACAACGATCGTACCGGCGAAAGGACAGTTCGGCTGCTATCCCCCAGCGTTGTTGCACAAATGACACGATTTGGCCTCACTCAGAAAGCTCTCGTTAACCATCGGGGCCGCCGCACCCGCCTATTTCCGGCCGAATCCGGCTATCGGCTGACGGAATCATGGCAAGGCCTGGAGTCATCTGCCAGGGAATTGCCGCGGATCCGACGCATCCGAGGAAAAACCGATGTTCGGCGCGCTCACACTTTTCCATGGAATGACGCGGCCCTGTTGATTGTGCCGGCGCTTTCTTTACCCAGCGGCGCAACGTGGCCGAGCGGACTCGGCGGCTGCGCCTCTGGGAACGTCAATTTCCCCTCCAGAACCTCCGCGCGTGGCCGATAGAGCGGTCCACGTAGTTCCAGCCAGCCATTATTGACAGGCAGTTGGGCAGCCTTGCCATAGCGCCCTCCTCCTGACGAACACCTTGGGACGGTCAAGCCATCGGTGCCGCGCCGTGCCGCTCGCGCGCGGTCTTGCGGATGATTTCCGCGATTTCCGGGCTGCTGCTGCAGAGCATCTGGAAATCCGCTGCGTGCAGCGACAGGAGTGAGACCGCCGTTACGGCGCTGACGGTCGCCGAGCGCGGTTCGCCGCTGATCAGCGCCATCTCGCCGAAAAAGGCACCGGGGCCAAGCTCCACCGGGTGTGGCGTCGCGACGCTGACCCGCCCCTCCACAACGAAGAACATCCGATCTCCGGTCTCGCCCCTGCGGCAGATCACAGCACCCGCCGGCAAATTACGAGGTCTCAACGCGCGCACGATCTCGATCAGCGCGGCCGGGCCGAGCTTCTGAAACAACGGCACGGCGGCGACCAATTGCCAATTGCGGACGAAATCCTCGCGACGGATTTCCTGATAGAAGCCGGAGGCAAGAATGCCGGCCCAGAGCGCGAAGACGCCGATGCCACACATCATGACCGCCCCAGCAAGGACGCGACCGGCGAAACTTTGCGGAATGGCGTCGCCATAACCGGTGGTGGACAGCGTGACCACCGCCCACCACATTGCTTGAGGGATGCTGCCGAACTTTCCCGGTTGGATGTCGCGCTCGATGACATAGGCCGCGAGCGCGACACCGAACAGAACGACGCCGAAGAGCGTGGTGACGCCGATCAGGTTGCGCGCTTCGTTGGCCAGCACCCTGCCCAGCACCGGGAAGAAAGTCGAGTCACGCAGCGGTTTCAGCAGCCAGACAGCACAGTAGAGGCTCCGGTCGGGCGTGCCTTCGAGCAGAAATGCAGCGAGTGGAACCAAAACCGCGAGCATATCAATGGCGATTGCCGGCGTCCTGTCCCGAAGGTCTCCCGCCCAGCGCTTGAGCAGCGTCTCGGCCATCTGCAGAAGATAAGCGCCCCAAATGACCGCCAGCACGGCAGTCAGGGCCAGCCTGCTTCGTCCGGACATGTCCGGCATCGTGAGCGCAGCCACCGCCAGCAGCCCGGGCGCAGCCAGCACCGCGTTTAGCGGCGCGTAAATTCTCAAGAAAGGCAGTACCGACATTCTATGCCCACGAGCGGATGCTATTCCGGCAGAATAGGATGCCTTCAAGGCAAGCGCAAAGGTGCCTACTTTCGCTGGGACGTTCATCACAAGGTGAGACTCAGATGTACGCAAACGTGAACAGCCAGGCCACAACCGAGAATGACCCATCCGGGCATTTGCAATAGGTTTCAACGTTCCAGGAAGCCGGTCCGACGAGTTCAAGGCCGTAGAGATGCCCGGCCTCGAAGACGGCCGGCATGTCGGCAATGGCGAGGGTGCCGGCGGCGACAGCCAAGAAGAGCGCTCCGATCCGCCTGGTGTCACGAGCGTGAGGTTCCCCCCGGCCCGTCACCCACTACCCAAAACGTGTGCGGCACGCCAGGCGGCAGGAAGATCGAGCTGCCCGGCCCGCCGCGGGTTATTGCGCAGTCGAGCCAAAACTCCCGCTGGTCTTCCGCCAGTTGCAGGACCTCGTGTTCATTCTGATAATCGTGGACGAGTGCCATCGGCTGCGTGCACGCGGCCCTCCAACATTCCCAGCCGCCGGCTGTATCGGCCTGGCACTGTCGAGGTCTTGCGGCTTCAATCCAGCCGCTCTGAGCGGACTTGGCGTATACAAAGCGATACGATCCATGAGATCCGATTCTCTTGCGGTCGTCCCGCCCAGTCCAGAATGAGGCGGCCTACCTTGACTTTGTGGTCCAATGACTGAGTACCCGCGCCTCAAATACAGCATGCAAGCCGTTCGCAAGGCAGGCGACCGGCTGGCAAAACCTATGCAGTTCGGACAAGACACCACCGCCGGCCAGTACGTGGACACGATGCGGATCTTCTCAATCGCCAATAGCTGGCGCGACTCGCACTTTCTGCCGATGCGGAGCGTTCGGTTCTCTGTCGGTCACCACATGAGAGCCCTGCGATTGAAGGGCGACATGGCATCGCGTCCGAAGCGCATGGCATCCATTCGTCGGAAGCTTCGGGAGTCCACCACCTATTTGGACACCATGAACGACATCGGCGGCTGCCGAGCAATCATGCCCGACATCAAAAGTGTTCGCATGCTTCTCGCATCGATGCGAGACAAGTTTCCGCATGAGATACACTGTCGGGAATTTAACTATATCGATGAGCCGAAGCCGGACGGCTATCGAAGTCACCATATTGTTTTCCAGTACCGACCCAGAGCTGCCGACACTGAAGCTTTCGAGGGACGACGCATCGAATTGCAGGTTCGGACCACACTTCAGCACTCATGGGCTGCTGCAGTTGAGGCCGTCGGGCTATTCCGGCGCCAGGATTTGAAGCACGGCAAGGGCGAGCAGGATTGGCTACGCCTTTTCCAGCTGATGTCGGCGGAATTCGCGCACGTTGAGCAGTGTCCCGTTCGGGTCGATGTTCCGGATCACGATGACCGAGTGCGAGAATTGCGGGATATTAGCAGGCGTGTAGGTGCGACAAGTATATTAGGAGACATCCAGAATCTTACCCTCCATTCAGCGAACATCGTAAAGAGAACAGAAAATTTTCGACACTATTTGATACAATATGACAAGAATCATGACATTACTGTCGAGCCATCTAGAACTATTATGCTGGGCGCGCGGAAACTGGAAGATATAGAGAATAAAATTGAAATAAGGGGCATTGATGTAAACGCTGTCTTGGTCGAGGTAGATACGGTCGGAAAACTTGTTCAGATGTACCCGAATTACTGCGGGGACGTATCCTTGTTTGCCCGTAACCTGAAATCCATCTGCGCGGGAAGACGGCTATCGAATACAGTCTAGCCCGCACCGGGAGGCAGCTAGGAAGCCCTAGGAAACGCCCGACTATGGTTGGCTAAGCCTTACCTACCCGGTTCGCTGCCACACGTTTCGTACAATTTGCTAGGTGGTAGTGACGATTTAACTATTTGAGCCAGATGGCGATGGCGGCGAGTTTGACGAAGCCCATGAAGTTGGCGAGGAGTTTGTCGTATCGGGTTGCGACGCGCCTGAACTGCTTGAGCTTGTTGAAAAAGCGTTCGATTCGATTTCGCTTCTTGTAGAGATCGCGGTCATAGGGGCGCTGGACCTTGCGGTTGCGCTTGGGCGGGATGACGACCTCGGCGCCACCTCGCGCGATCCTGTCGGCGAGGTGATCGGCGTCGTATCCTTTGTCAGCGATGGTGGCATCGGCGTCGATACCGTCGATCAGGTCGTGAGCACAGGCGATGTCGTTGCGCTGGCCGGGCGTGCCGATCAGGCGCAGGGGAAGGCCGAGCGCCTCGGTAGCTGCGTGGATCTTTGTGCTCAGGCCGCCACGAGACCGGCCCAGGCCCTGGGCATCCGCCCCCCTTTGACCTTGCGGGCCCCGGCGGCATGCTGGTGCGCCCGCACGATTGTCGAATCGATCATCAACCATTCGAGATCAGCTTCGCGGGCGAGTGCGGCCAGCATGTCGTCCAGCACGCCCATCTCGATCCAGCGATAGTAGCGTCGCTTCACCGACCGGAAATCCCCGAGCCGCTCCGGCAGGTCGCGCCAGCGCCCGCCTGAGCGTGCCATCCACAACAACGCGTCGAGGAACTTCCGGTTATCGGTGCGCGGGCCACGCTTTCCCTTCCTGCCGCCCGGAACAAAGTCCTTGATCCGCTCCCACTGGTCGTCCCGAAGCGCGTCGCAGTCCATCGCTGATCCCCAAAAATCAGCGTTGAATCTGATTTGCCGGACCGTGGGAATCCCCAATTCCTTAAATCGTCACCACCGCCTAGCTCCATTCCAAGCGATCATCATCCTCGTGGATCCGGACGCGCAACGCCGGCCACCGGAAATTCACCTTCGGATATCTCCGCTTTAACAGGAGCCGAAGCGCCTGGCATTCAGCCGGCGAGCCGCTCGCCGGCTGATGTCGGATCTCGTACCAAACGGAATAAGCGGTAGTGTGCTGAGAGTTCTGCAAATTCGCTGAGAGGGCGGTCATGGCAGGCTGGTGATGTTCAACGTCACCTGATTCCCGCGAAGGAACGCCACCATGACCAAGATTGAGAGTAAGACCGCCAGCGCTGCCGTCAAAGACATTCTGCTTTCGAACCCGGATGGATTGCACGAAGTGATCCGTGCGGTGATGCAGGAGGTGCTCGAGGCCGAGATGGAGGAGGCGCTGGGTGCTTCGAAGGACGAGGGCACACCGGAGCGTCTCGGCTATCGCTCGGGTTATTACGGCCGCACCCTTGTCACGCGTGTCGGCAAGCTTGAGCTGCGGGTTCCGCAGGACCGAGCCGGCCGCTTCTCCACTGAGCTGTTCGAGCGCTACCAGCGTTCCGAGCGGGCCTTGGTGGCGACACACTGTCGGAAATGTATGTGCAGGGCGTGTCGACCGAAAGGTCAAGGCGATCACCGAAGAGCTGTGCGGTCATGCCTTCTCGGCCTCATCGATCTCGGCCATCAACAAGCGCCTGGACGAGAGCCTGAAGGCGTTTGCCGAACGCCCGCTTCAGGAGCCTTTTGCCTACCTTATTTTCGATGCCCGCTACGAGAAGGTGCGCGAAGCCGGCGTCGTCATGAACCAGGCGGTGCTGGTCGCGGTTGGCATCGACTGGGACGGCCGGCGTCAGATCCTGGCTGTGGAGATGGCCAATCGCGAAAGCCGCTCGGCCTGGAGGGACTTCCTCGTCGGCTTGAAGGCGCGCGGCCTCAGGGGCGTCGAGCTGGTCGTGTCCGACGATCATGCCGGCCTGGTCGCGGCGATCGGCGAAGTCATCCCGGAAGCGGCATGGCAGCGCTGCTACGTCCACTTCCTCAGGAACGCGCTCGATCTGCCGAGGAAGCACGGCGACGACTGGACACGAGGTGGATAGCTCGGGTTACGAACCTGCCTGCGTTCGCAAGAGCTTTCGACCTCGAAGATGGGTCAGCTGACGTCGTACGGCGAGTAGTATTGGGAGTCGAACCAATCCACAGAAATATTTAGTTGATATTTTTGTTGGGCAGGATTGCCTTGCCTCAAGGCCAAGAACCTCGCTGGAGCAGGATTTTGCTGCGCTGTATTCGCCGATCGGGAGACCGTCGAACCGCCAGGGAAGCTACTACGGGCGCGGAAGATGTTCACGGACAATTAGTAGACATCAATTAACATGGCGACGATCTTAGCTCATTCCCGGCCAAATTGTTTTGCTCGGCAGGCCGAATTGGAGAACGCTACTTGGTCGCGGAATCGTCAAGGACCGCTGTGGAGACAGCCGGTCAGACCCATCTGGCCACGCTATCGCAGCTGGCCGTTGCCTCCTATGAAACCCTGGAGCGCGAGCTCAGGGCCACGATTGCCGTGCTCGAAGCCCAGGCACGACGCTTCGAGATGGCGATCGACAACATCCCGCAAGGCATCTGCTTCTTCGACGTCGATGAGCGGCTGATCCTATGCAACCGCCGCTACGCCCAGATATACGGCATCGCGCCTGACAAGCTGCAGACGGGCATGACACTGGCCGACATCGTCGAACACCTGCTCGCTGCGGGAACATCCGCGATGGACGGCCCGGCCTATCTGGCTTTCGCCCGCTCGATCAATTCCGGCACCAGTTCGAGAACCTGGAGCACCGAACTCAAGGACGGCCGCACCATTCAAGTCGGCCGTCAGCCGATTCCCGGTGGGGGCTGGGTGTCGACACATGAGGACGTCACCGAACTCGCCGCCAGCCGCGTGATGGTCAGCGAACGCGTCTCGCTGCAGGCGCTGATCGACTGGGTTCCCGACTATCTGTGGGTCAAGGATTCCGAAAGCCGATTCGTCGTGGCCAACAAGGCCCTCGCCGCGGACCATGGCAGAGACCCGAGCGAGATGATCGGCCTCAACGACTTCGAACTGCACGCGCCCGAACTCGCCCGGCGGTTCCGTGCCAGCGAGCAGGACCTGCTGCGCAGCGGCCAGCCGATGGTCGACAAGGAAGAATTCATCGTCGATGCTTCGGGCACCGGCAAATGGTTGTCATCGACGAAAGTACCCCTGCGAAACGCCGAGGACGAAATTTTCGGGCTGATCGGCATCGCCCGCGACATCACGGCGCGCAAGCAAGCGGACGATCTGCGGGATGGACAGGCGCATATCCTGGAAATGATCGCGACAAGTGCGCCGCTTCCTGAGGTGCTCGAACGTCTGATGCGCCTCATCGAGTCGCAACTGAGCGGTATAGTCGGCTCGGTGCTGCTGCTCGACAAGGACGGCGCTCATCTGCACCACGGTGCGGCGCCCAGCCTGGCGAAGGAGTACACTCACGCCATCGACGGCACCCGCATCGGCCCGAAGGTCGGCTCCTGCGGCACCGCCGCCTACCGGCGCGAGCCTGTCATCGTCACCGATATTGTGAGCGATCCCTTGTGGGAGGATTTCCGCGATCTGGTGAGGCCCTATGGCTATCGTTCCTGCTGGTCGACGCCGATCCTCTCGCATACCGGCGTGGTGCTCGGCGTCTTTGCCATGTATTCGAAGACGGTGCGCGAGCCGACAAAGGCCGAGAGCAATCTCATCGATTTCACCACCCGCATCGCCGGCATCGCTATCGAGCGCAAGCTTGCCGAAGACCGCATCCATTTCATGGCCAACCACGACGCGCTGACCGGGCTGCCCAACCGCGCCCTGCTCGGCGACAGGCTCTCGCAGGCTATCCTCTATGCCCAGCGCTACGGCCGCTGGGTGAGCGTGGTGTTCATCGATCTGGACAATTTCAAGCTGGTAAACGATACGCTCGGCCACAACGCCGGAGATATGCTGTTGAAGGCCGTCGCCAGCCGCATGGTCGAATGCGTCAGGGCGACCGATACAGTCGTGCGGCTGGGCGGCGACGAATTCGTCGTCGTCCTCTTCGACCAGGATCCGAATGTCGACCTCGTTGCCGCGACTCTGCAGAAGATCCGGACGGCAATCGCCGAACCCGTTTGTCTGGGTGAGCATCACATCAGGGCAACGGCCAGCATGGGCGTCGCCAACTACCCCGACGACGGCGCCACGACGGATGTGCTGCTGGCCAATGCCGATGCCGCTATGTACCGCGCCAAGGAGCTCGGCCGCGACAATTTCCAGTTCTATGCGCCCGAATTTAACGCGACGGCCCAGGAGAAATTTCTGCTGCAGGAGGAGTTGCGCAACGCGCTGGCGCGCGCCGAGTTCACACTGCTCTACCAGCCGCAGGTCGATCTTCGCTCCGGCAATGTCTTTGCTGCCGAGGCGTTGATCCGCTGGAACCATCCCAGCCTCGGACTGATCGCACCGATGAAGTTTATCCCAATGGCCGAGGAGACCGGCCTGATCGTGCCGATCGGCGACTGGGTGCTGCACGAAGCCTGCAGGCAGAACAAGGCCTGGCAGGATGCAGGGCTACCGCCGCTGGTGGTGTGCGTGAACGTATCGGCAAGGCAGTTCAAGGAAAAGAATCTGATCAGCCGCGTGGTCGATGCGCTGACGAACAGCGGCCTGGACGTGAAATACCTCGAACTCGAAGTGACCGAGAGCCTGATCATGCAGAATGTCGAAATGGCGGTGGCGACGATGAACCAACTGCAAAGCCTTGGCGTGCAGATCTCGATCGACGATTTCGGCACCGGCTATTCCAGCCTCAGTGCACTGAAGACTTTTCCGGTGGCTCGGCTGAAGATCGACAAATCCTTCATCAACGATCTCGCTACCGATGAGAACGACCAGGCCGTCGCCAGCGCCGTGATCTCGCTTGGACAGAAGCTCAATCTGCGTGTAATCGCGGAAGGCGTCGAAACAGACGATCAGATAGCGTTCCTGCGCAAAAACAACTGTGACGAGATGCAGGGCTATCATTTCAGCAAGCCGGTCTCCGCCCATGGAATCGCGAGACTGCTCTACAAGGAGCAAGGTGGTCACACTCCCCCAGAATGAGATTCATTGGCGAAGCCGCCTATTTGCCGTACCTCTCTTCCAGCGCGTTGGCGAAGCGCTCGCAAAGCAGTTCTCCGATCGCCGCAGTTAAGTGAAGGCGCAGGCGGCTCCCTTGGATATTCACCAAAGTGATAACAATTCCTCGATCGGAATATCCGGCTTCCTGAGGGACGTCGGTGACGACGAAGTCCTGTATCTCACGGGCCCGCTGTGGATCTTTTGGCATCATTGTTTCCAGCATCGAACGGATCGTGGGCAGAAGCTTCCGCCCCAGTCTGTCAGACTTGCGGCTGCCTAAATTAGCAGATTAGCCATCCATCCGTCGATACATTAGTGATAACTAATTGTCTTTGATCGTTACGGACAAGTAAGAATTCCGAACATCCTTGCACCAAAGAGCGTGAAGGAGAGGACGATCTTGCCAGATCACGTGCCAAGAACTATCAAGCGCTTATGAAGTGATCCCTGATCGCTCTCGTATCGCATCCGCCTGTTGCAGGCGATTCGCGTGTCGGAACCTAGGCTTTCTTGTCGCCATTGGGATTTGGTGCCGGCGCCTCGCGCACGTCTCGCGGTGGCGGATCGACATGTTTAAGCTCTGACGGTGCCTCCTTGTCCGGCCGACGGACGGGTGGCTGCGGGCCGGGCCTCGGCTGTGGTTCTTTGATCTTGGCTGGCATATCCAGTCAACTGGAATCCACAGGCTCTTGTTCCCTGATGCCTTAAAAGAACCTAATGCCTTAAAGGACCGGGAGACCGAAGCCGCCAAAAGCGTGTCACGGTGAAACAAACAGATCACAGTTTGCGATAGTCGGGATGAATGGTGCTCCGAAGAGCGTTCTAACTTTAGTTCGCCGGGTGCTCACATGAACCCCGAGCACCCAAAATCAAATGCTTTTGGGAGAACGACCATGAAACATCTCCTCATTCCGGTGATGGCAGGCTTGCTCATAGGTTCCACCAGCATGGCTTTGGCCACCAATGTCCACACGGTGACGGGCACGACAGGTCAGCCCAGCCAAGAAATCGGAACTGCTCAAACAGGAAGTGCGACCCCCGGCCACGCCAGCTCTGCTCCGGGCTCCGCCTTCAACCCGGATGGGAATGCCGGAACACATTACGCCGGCACCCAGCCACAAAACTCGAAAAATCCGAAGAGCGTATCTCAATACGACGCGGCCGGCTTCCAGCAGTCCCATAATCATTAGGAGCACGGTTCGCGAAACAACGGGCCCGGCCGCAGAAGCAGCCGGGCCGGCGCATTCGCCAAGTTGACGCCACTTGTCGGCGTGGACAAGGCGCTGGGAAACTCGTCAGCAGCACGCTTCGTGCTCACGTAAATCTATTTACCTGCCAGTCATAGCAGGCGCGGCGCTGGTGAACGCAGTTTTCCAACCCTCTGATTTCGGAATTTATCGGGACTAGGCTTCCGCCGGCGTGCCCGCCCTGTCACAAAGATCGATTGACGGAACGACTTTGCTCTCACCGGGCTTCTATCGGATTCAATTTGCTTGGCGCCCCACCATCCCTAGGGCAAACTCCCTGCCGGGGCTGCAGGAGGTGAAATGAGAGCACGCGCAGCAACGCTGGGGGATCTCGAGGACGTCTTCCATGGCCTGTCCAAGCGGATGTCGGACGAGTACGCGGCGGCTGGCAAGGACAGCAAGATCGCCTACGACAATCTGATGATGAATTTGAAGGAGGGCCGTGCGCACGCGCTTGTCGAGGGCGAGAAGGCCGTGGCGATCATCGCCTGGCATGAAAACAGCGACGCCGCCGATACGCTGTTTGCCGCGCAGGAGGATTTCTTCCGCGGCTCGACCGTCCGTTTCTGCAAGCGGCATATCAGGCATATCCAGGCGCTTTCCGGCAACCTTCCCATCCACTCGCGCAGCTGGCTTAAGGGGCCCGATGTCGCCAGATGGTTCGGCATTATCGGCTATGTCGAACGCGGCCAGGAGAACGGCGCCAAGCTGTTCGAACTGCCGCCGGCGCGCTGAATGGAAATTCTACCGCACCGCGAACGCCGCCTGAACCGCCCGGTTGACCGTCACCGGCAGGATCGACATGTGGTTCTCGCCGGCGTCCAACTCGAAGCTCGCCCGCAGGCCCGGGAGCGCGTCGAGGCGTTCAGCCATTGCCCGAGAGCAGTGTGCCGAACAATCCGGCCGGGATTTGCCGGGCGCTGCGACTCCCCGCCGCAGCCGCCTAAGGCCTACCGGCACTGAATTGATCGGCGGCATTGTCTTTCTCCCGCGGACACCGTCCACTATGGATGGGCGATGGCGTACCATCCGGGCGGCGACGCTGTTGCATTCGAGCCAGGTGGCCGAAAGATCGGTGACAAGCGCGGCCGGAAACTGTTGAAGATAATCCTCAACATGGAGAGGGACGTGCGATCGGGTTGCGCTCGGCAGGCGTTGATGGTTTGTTGCCGGTCAGCGGAGATCAAGTGATGCGAGAATCCATGGGTCAAGACGAATACGGGTCGGCGAGCCCCTTCGATCCGGACGACCTGCCGAATTTGAACGCGATCGGACCAGGGATCGGCAACAACGACTTCGAGAAATACGCGGTCGCCGTGATCATCGTGTTCGGCGCCCTGATCATCGGCGGGCTTATGGCAGCGTCGATGACTTTCGGCCACCGCAACGGCTTCCTCTTCGCGCTGGGCGGCGCCACGTCGGCCTGGATATCGGGTAACGCGCTGCTGCTCGACCGGCCACGCATCTATGCGCTGTTCGTCGGCATCGCTGCCCTGATGCTGATTGCATCGACCGTCACGCTGGTGACCTGACGGCTCCTGCCGGGCCATGAAGCGGAGGCCGGTCCCGAAAGGCGGAATCCGGCCTCGTCAGGCAAGGAACAGGCTTGCGGCCTGTCAATATCCAAGCGCTTCGCCCGATGCCGCGCGGCTGTCGATTGCGCCATTGTAGCGCGCGCCGCCGCCCTTCTCGATTTCCGCCAGGCTCTTGCCGCCGACCAGGATTCCGGCCGCCTGCCCCCAGCTCTGGTCAGCGAGATCGAGGTGATAGCCCATGCCGGCCAGCAGCCTTTCGGTGTCGGGCGAAAGCCCGAACGGCTCGATATAGACGGTGTCGGGCAGCCATTGGTGATGAATGCGCGGCGCATCGATCGCCTCCTGGATGTTCATGCCGTGGTCGATGACGTTGACGATCGCTTCCAGCGTGATGGTGATGATGCGCGAGCCGCCGGGGCTGCCGATGACCATGAACGGCTTGCCGTCTCTGGCCACGACTGTCGGGCTCATCGAGGACAGCGGCGTCTTCTTCGGCTGGATAGCGTTGGCTTCGCCCTGGACGAGGCCATAGAGGTTTGGCACGCCGGGTTTCTGGGTGAAGTCGTCCATCTCGTTGTTGAGCAGGATGCCGGTGCCGTCCGCCACCACGCCGGCGCCGAACGAGCCGTTCAACGTGTAGGTGACCGCGACCGCGTTGCCGTCCTTGTCGATAATCGAATAGTGCGTCGTCTCCTTCGATTCGCCAAAACCCTTCGGCATCAGGTCCTGCGACACACCGGCCCGGAACGGATCGATCTTGTCGCGGATGTCCTTGGCATAGGCTTTATCCAGCAGCTTGGAGACCGGATTGTCGACGAAATCGGGATCGCCGAGCGCCGAGTTGCGGTCGACATAGGCGTGGCGCATCGCCTCGACCATGACATGCACCGTTTCGGCCGAGCCGGCGCCGAGATAGGACAGCGGGTAGCCTTCCAGCACGTTGAGGATTTCGCAGATGATGACGCCGCCTGAGCTCGGCGGCGGCGACGAGATGATCTCGTAGCCACGATAGGAGCAGGTGACGGGCTTCAGCTCGCGCACCGCATAGTGTTCGAAATCACCCTTGGCCAGGATACCGCCCCTGGCGCCGCTCGCCTTGACGATGGCGTCAGCGATGGCGCCTTTGTAGAAGGCATCGGGACCTCTCTCGGAAATGGCTGAGAGCGATGCGGCAAGGTCGGGCTGAACCAGCTTCTCGCCGATGCCATAGGGCTTGCCACCGGGTTTGAGGAAGGCGGCGGCCGCCGCTGGGTCCCTCGCCAGCCTTTCAGCGCCGCCGGCGAATGAGGCTGCATCGCCCTGGTTGAGGATGAACCCGTCCTTGGCATAGTTGATCGCCGGCGCCATCAAATCCTGCCTGGACAAGGTGCCGTATTTCTGGCGCGCCATCTCGAAACCGGCGACGGAACCCGGTACGCCGACCGCGAGGTAGCCGTCGAGGCTGGCGCCCTTCACCGGGTTGCCATCCTTGTCGAGATACATGGTTTTGGTCGCGGCAAGCGGCGCCCGCTCACGAAAATCAAGGAAGGTCGATCTGCCGTCCTTGAAGCGGATGGTCATGAAGCCGCCGCCACCGATATTGCCGGCGTTGGGGTAGACCACGGCCAAGGCATAGCCGACAGCGACAGCCGCATCGACGGCATTGCCGCCCTTTTTCAGAACCTCGACGCCAACTTCGGAAGCCAGATGCTGGGCCGTGACGACCATGCCGTTCTCGCCCTTGGCCGGTGCTGGTGACGCGGCGAAGGCCGATGGCGAAAAGGCGAAAGTGATGGAAAGGCTGAGGGCGATCAGCGTCCGGCGGGTGAGGTGCATGGCGGGTTCTCCAGGTGGTGCTTGCTAAGAAGAGCTACTTGGAGCGATCGAGTCCATCTTCAATGAAGACATTCACGGGTTGGTGACTGCCCGCTTGTGGGGAGATACAGGGCGTGAGGGATCGCCAACCTTCAGACGTTTGTTCATCCAGGTTTGATTGTGAGGCAGCTCAATCAGCTGAGACGTCGGCGGGACAGCGCTCCCCTCTGTCCTGCCGGACATCTTCCCCGCAAGGGGGGAGATCGGCTCTACCTCAAACGATCCCGCCGGAGCCGCCTGCGACGGCTGGCCGTTCGGCCGCGACCTTGGCGCGGTAGCCCGCTGCCCGGTAAGCGGCGACCGGATCGATGGCGCCACCGGTCTTCAGCCGCGCCATGGCAAGGATCGGCTCGACATCGGTGCGGTAAGCCGCCTTCAGCATCTGCGTCGCCATCAGCGCGTCATTGCCGTCCTGAAAACCTTCAAGCGCCTTGCGGTCGACCAGCAGCGCCTGCGCATAGGCGCGCTGCACCTCGACCGCCGACAGCATCAGGCTTTCGATCGGATCGGTGACGTTGTGGCTCTGGTCGAGCATATGGGCGGGATCAAAGCCTTCGGCGCTGGAAAGCTCGGCATCGACCAGTTCGTTGAAGACGAGAAACAGCCGGTAGGGATCGATCGAGCCGGCATCGAGATCGTCGTCGCCATATTTCGAATCGTTGAAGTGGAAGCCGCCGAGTTTTTTGAACTGGATCAGCCGAGACACGATCATCTCGATGTTGACGTTGGGCGCATGGTGGCCGAGGTCGACGAGGCAGAACGCCTTGTCACCCAATTCCTTGGCGATGATGTAGTTGGTGCCCCAGTCCTGCACGACGGTGGAATAGAAGGCCGGCTCGTACATCTTGTGCTCGGTGAACAGCTTCCAGTCGGCCGGCAGGCCGGCATAGACTTGCCTCATGGCATCGAGATAGCGCTCGAAGGCTTTGGCGAAATTAACCTGGCCGGGGAAATTCGAGCCGTCGCCGATCCACACCGTCAATGCCCTGGAGCCCAGCGTCTTGCCGATCTCTATGCATTCGAGATTGTGCTCGACCGCCTGCCGGCGCGTACCGGCATCGGAATGCGACAGCGAACCGAATTTATAGGAGAGCTTCTGGTCCTTCGTGTCCGAGAAGGTGTTGGAATTCATGGCATCGAAACCGAGACCGAAGCGGGAGGCCGCCTGCTTCAGCCGGTTCGGATCGGCCTTGTCCCACGGGATGTGCAGGGAGACGGTCGGGGTCGCCTGCGTCAACTGCTTGATGACGGCGCAATCCTCGATCTTGTCGAAGATGTCGCGTGGCTCGCCAGCGCCCGGGAAGCGGGCGAAGCGAGTGCCGCCGATGCCGACGCCCCAGGAGGGGATCGCGACGGCGAATTTCTCGACCTTGTCCCTGATGGCGTCGATGGCGATGCCGCGCCGGTCGAGGCGTTCGCCGAGCGAGGCGTAGTCGCGCTCGATGTGGGCCTTGCGCGCGGCATTGCTCTTATCGACGATGTCAGCGGAGATGATGGATTCGGACACTGCTGTTCCTCCCAGAATGCATTCGGTCAGCGCTGCCCCTCATCCGGCCCTTCGGGCCACCTTCTCCCCGTATGGTGACGGGAGAAGGGAAGCGCTTCGACGTTAGCTCAGCGCGTAAAGCTCTGTGCGTTGCCGGCGTCGACGTTGATGATGTTGCCGGTCGACTTGGCCGACATCTCGGAGGCGAGGAAATAGATCGCCTCCGCGATGTCTTCCGGGAAGACGGAGCGCTTCAGCATCGAGCGCGAGCGGTAGTGCTCTTCGAGATCGTCGGTCGACATCTTGTAGGCGGCGGCGCGTTGTTCCTTCCACTCGCCGGTCCAGATCTTCGAGCCACGCAACACAGCGTCCGGGTTGACGACATTGACCCGGATCTGCGCTTCCGCGCCTTCCAGCGCGAGACAGCGGGCCAGGTGGATTTCGGCGGCCTTGGCGGTGCAATAGGCGGCGGCATTGGGCGATGCGGCAAGGCCGTTCTTGGAGGCGACGAAGACGACATTGCCGCCGATCTTCTGTACCCGGAACAGCCGGAACGCTTCCCGCGAGACCAGGAAATAGCCGGTCGACAGGATATCCATGTTATTGTTCCACAGCGCCAGCGTCGTCTCCTCGATCGGCGCCGAGGACGCAAGGCCAGCATTGGAGACCAGAATGTCGATGCCGCCGAACTCGACCGCCGTCTCGGCGAAGCCGGCAACGACCTGATCCTCCGAGGTGACGTTGATGAGGACCGGCCGGACGAAATCCATGCCAAAGACCTTGGCCAGTTCCTCATTGGCACTGGCGAGCGCCGCCTCGTCGATATCGGCCAGCACCACGCAGGCGCCTTCGCGCAGCAGGCGGTTGGCCGTAGCCCGGCCGATGCCGCCGGCGCCGCCGGTGACCAGCGCGATCTGGCCGGCGAGAGACTTCGGCTTCGGCATGCGCTGCAGCTTCAGGTCCTCGAGCAGCCAGTACTCGATGTCGAAAGCCTCCTGCGCGGGCAGGCCGACATAGGACGAGACGGTGGACGCGCCGCGCATGACGTTAATGGCATTGACGTAGAATTCGCCCGAGATGCGTGCGGTCGCCTTGTCGCCGGCGAAGGTGAACATGCCGACGCCGGGCATAAGATAGACCACCGCATTGGGATCGCGGATCGCGGGCGAATCCGCATGCTTGCAGCTGTCGTAATAGGCTTGGTAGCCGACACGATATTCGGCAATGTCGTCGGCGAGGCGCGCGATGACGGCATCGACGTCAGGCTTTGCCGGATCGAATTCGATGACCAGCGGGCGGATCTTGGTGCGCAGGAAATGATCCGGGCACGAGGTGCCGAGCGCGGCCAGCGGGCGCAAATTTTTCGAGTTGACGAATTCGAGCACGGCGGCCGAATCGTCGAAATGGCCGAGCTTGTGGCTCTTTTCCGAGATCAGGCCACGGATTCTCGGCATCAGCTTGGCGGCAACGGCACGGCGGTCAGCGGCGTCGAGCGACTTCATTACTTCGCCACCGAAAATCGCCACGCCTTCGGAGCGGCGCTCGAACCACTCGATCGCTTGGTTGATCACCGAGATCGTCGTTTCGTAGCACTCCTTGGGAGTGTCGCCCCAGGTGAACAGGCCGTGGCTTTCGAGGATGACGCCCTTGGCGGTTGGGTATTCGAGGCAGAATTTCTCCAGCCACAGGCCAAGCTCGAAGCCCGGCCGTTTCCACGGCAGCCAGCCAATGACGTCGCCGAAGATCTCCTTGGTCAGCGCCCTGGAATCTTTCGCGGCGGCGATGGCGATGATGGCATCGGGGTGCATGTGGTCGACGAAGGGCTTCGGCACGTAGGCGTGCAGCGGCGTGTCGATCGAGGCCGCGCGTGGATTGAGGTTGAAGGTGCAGTGGGGCAGATAGCCCACCATCTCGTCCTCGTGCTCGACGCCGCGGTAAAGCCCCTTCAGCGCCCGCAACTTATCCATGTAGAGGGTGGCGAAGCCGTCCAGTTTAATCGAGGCGCTGTCGCCGCCCGAGCCCTTGACCCAAAGCACCTCGACATTCTCTCCGGTGAGCGGATCCTTCTGCCAGATCTTCGAGGAGGTATTGCCGCCGCCATAATTGGTGACGCGCTTGTCGGAGCCGAGCGTGTTCGAGCGATAGACCAGAAGCTCGGGCTCGCTCATCCCCTGTGCCTTCGCATCATCCCACAGATTGGCGAGGCGCGAGCCGGAGCGCTTGTCGAGCATAGGTAATCCTCCCTTGGAGCGCGGACGATGCGCGCCTTTTTCGCCCAGGAATGTCTACGCAAGAGGCGAGCTTGTCAATCACAAACGATCAACATCAATCATATTGCACTGCACAATGAAATTATTTGATCGGAAATGATTGACACTGCTCGTTTTGGGTGCCTAGATGCTGAGGCAGGGAGGAACCATGCACGAAAAAGAGCGCCACAGGATCATTCTGTCCGCCGTCCAGGAAAAACCTGTGGTCACGGTGCAGGAGATGGTCGACCTGACGGAATCCTCCGAGGCGACGATCCGGCGCGACATCGCTGCTCTCCATGTCCAGAAACGCCTGCGCCGGGTGCGCGGCGGCGCCGAGGCGATCTCGCCGCCGCAGTTCATCGGGCTGGCGGGCCGCCCCTTCTCCGTCAACGAAACGCTCAACGCCGCGCAGAAGCGGGCCATCGCACGCGAAGCGGTCGAACTGTGCAAGGACGGCGAGCCGATCATCATCAATGGCGGCACCACCACCTTCCAGATGGTGCATTTCCTGACCGGCCGCCGCATGCCGATCTTCACCAATTCGTTTCCGATCGCCGAGCACCTGCTCAAGCACTCCAAGAACACGGTGATGCTGTCGGGCGGCACGATCTATCGCGAGCAGAACATCATCCTGTCGCCTTTCGACAACGACGTGACGCGCAATTTCTACGCGCGCCGCATGTTCATGGGCGCTCAAGGGTTGGGGCCTCTCGGCCTGATGGAAGGCGATCCGCTGCTGATCCAGGCGGAGCAGAAGCTGATCGACCAGGCCGACGAACTGGTGGTGTTGGTCGATTCCTCGAAATTCCGCAAACGCTCCAGCCTGATCCTGTGTGGCCTTTCGCGCATCGCAACCGTCATCACCGATGACGGCATCGAGGATCGCGAGGCAAAGATGCTGGAAACCGCGGGGGTGACGCTGATCGTCGCCCGCAAGTCGACAAAGGAAGAATCTTCACTGCAGGCCTGAGACAGCCTCACGCCGCAGCGGCGATGGAATGCAACGCTCAAGGGAGGAAAAACGATGAGCTTTCTGAAGAAATTGATGGTGACGGCGGCCTTCTCGGCCGCCATGTTCGTGAATGCCGCCTACGCCGAGAACGTCAAGATCGCGCTGGTGGTGAAGTCGCTCGGCAACGGCTTCTTCGATGCCGCCAACAAGGGCGCGCAAGAGGCGGCCAAGGAACTCGGCGACGTCGACATCATCTACACCGGCCCGACCAAGGCGACCGCCGAGGCGCAGATCGAAGTGGTCAATTCGCTGATCGCGCAGAAGGTCAACGCCATCGCGATTTCCGCCAATGATGCCGACGCGCTGGTGCCGGTGCTGAAGAAGGCCATGGAGCGCGGCATCACCGTCATCTCCTGGGATTCGGGCGTCGCCAAGGAAGGCCGCCAGCTTCACCTCAACCCGTCCGACACCGGGCTGATCGGCGAGACCATCATCAAGCTGGCCGCCGACTATCTGCCGGAAGGCGGCGATGTCGCCATCCTGTCGGCCTCCTCGACCGCGACCAACCAGAATTCCTGGATCGAAGCGGCCAAGAAGGTGCTGCCGGAGAAGTTCCCCAAGATCAAGCTGGTCGCCACCGTCTATGGCGATGACGACTCGGCGAAGAGCACCGACGAGGCCAAGGGCCTCTTGAAGTCCTATCCGAACCTGAAGGCGATCATCGCGCCGACCACCGTCGGCGTCGTCGCCGCCGCCCAGGTCGTCACCGACGAGAACCTGATCGGCAAGGTCAACGTCACCGGCCTGGCGCTGCCGTCGGAGTTCAAGAAGTTCATCGACAACGGCGCCAGCCAGGCCGTTGCGCTGTGGAACCCGATCGATCTCGGTTACTCCGCAGTCTACCTCGCCCATGACCTGGCGGTGAAGAAGGAAGAGGCCAAGCCGGGCGCCACGCTGTCGATCGGCCGCGTCGGCAAGGTGACGCTCGACGACACCAATTCGGCCGCGATGGCTCCGCCCTTCCAGTTCGACAAGAGCAACATCGAGAAGTTCTCCAAGATCTATTGATCCTGGCGGCCTTCAATGGCGCGGCGGGGCTTTGGTCCCGCCGCGACTTCAAACGGACCTAGTTTCAGGGCTTGATACGGATATGGACACGACAGCCCAACACAGCGAGACAAAGGAGCGGCCTGCGGCCTCGGCTCCACGCCTGACGCTGTCCGGCATCTCCAAGAGCTTTCCCGGCGTACGGGCGCTGCACAATGTCAGCCTTTCGCTTTATCCAGGCCAGGTGACCGCGCTGATCGGTGAAAACGGCGCCGGCAAGTCGACGCTGGTCAAGATCATGACCGGCATCTACCAGCCCGACGCGGGGACCATCAGCATCGACGGGCAGCCCGTCACCTTGCCCAGCGCGCATGCGGCCTTCGGAATCGGCGTCACCGCCATCCATCAGGAGACGGTTCTGTTCGACGATCTGAGCGTCGCCGAAAACATTTTCCTCGGCCATGCGCCGCGCAGCCGCTTCGGCACCATCGACTGGCGCACGATGCGCAAGAATGCGCGGGAAGTGCTCGACACGATGCATGCCGGCCATATCGACGCCGATGCGCGGCTCAGGGATCTCGGCATCGCCAACAAGCATCTCGTCGCCGTCGCGCGGGCCATGTCGATCGATTCTCAGATCGTCATCATGGACGAGCCGACCGCCGCCCTTTCGATGAAGGAGATCGAGGAGCTGTTCCTGCTCATCGAGTTCCTCAAGGAGCAGGGCAAGGCGATCCTGTTCATCAGCCACAAGTTCGACGAGATCTATCGCATCGCCGACCGCTACACCGTGTTCCGCGACGGCGAGATGGTCGGCGAAGGCCTGATCAGGGATGCCGGCCAGAGCCAGATCGTGCGCATGATGGTGGGCCGCGCGGTCGACCACATCTTTCCGCAGCGCAAGGCCGAGATCGGCGCGCCGGTGCTCTCCGTTTCCGGCCTGTCGCACCCGACCGAATTCAACGATATCGGCTTCGAGCTGCACAAGGGCGAGATCCTCGGCTTCTACGGCCTGGTCGGTGCCGGGCGCAGCGAGGTCATGCAGGCGATTTCAGGCATCACGCGCACCAGCAGCGGCACGATCACGCTGGAGGGCAAGGCGATCGCGCCGAAATCGGCGGCGGATTCGATCGAGGCCGGCATCGTCTACGTGCCGGAGGAACGCGGCAAGCAGGGCGTGGTGATCGGCCTGCCGATCTTCCAGAATGTTTCTCTTCCTTCGCTCGCCCGGACGTCCAAATCCGGCGTGCTTCGGCTGGCGGAGGAATTTTCGCTGGCCCGTTCCTTTACAGAAAGGCTTGACCTCAGGGCCTCCTCGCTCAGCCAGGATGTCGGAACGCTTTCGGGGGGAAACCAGCAGAAGGTGGTCATCGCCAAATGGCTGGCGACGACACCCAAGGTGATCATCCTGGACGAGCCGACCAAGGGCATCGACATCGGCTCCAAGGCCGCCGTGCACGGCTTCATGGCGGAGCTTGTGGCGCAGGGCCTGTCGGTGATCATGGTGTCGTCCGAACTGCCCGAAATTCTCGGCATGTCCGACCGCGTCGTCGTCATGCGCGAGGGTCTCGTCGCGGCGGTCTACGACAACAAGGGACTGGACGCCGAGACGCTGGTCAGGACGGCAGCGGGGATCGCGGCATGAAAGCATTCCTCAAATACCGCGAAATCTGGCTGCTCGCGGCCATCGTCGTGCTGATCGGGCTGATCTCGACGCGCTTTCCGGCCTTTGCCGATGCAGGCAACCTGCGCCAGGTGTTCAACGACACCTCGATCCTGATGATCCTGGCGCTCGGCCAGATGGTCGTTATCCTGACCCGCTCCATCGACCTGTCGATGGCCTCCAATCTGTGCTTCACCGGCATGGTGGTGGCGATGCTGAACGCCGCCCATCCAGCAATCCCGATCCCGCTGCTGGTCGTCATCGCGCTCGCCGTCGGGCTGATGCTCGGTGCCATCAACGGCCTGCTGGTGTGGCGGTTGAACATCCCCTCGATCGTGGTGACGCTTGGCACGCTGACCATCTATCGCGGCGCTACTTTCGTCCTGTCCGGCGGCGCCTGGGTCAATGCCGACAAGATGAGCCCGGACTTCATCGGTTTCCAGCGCGCTGCTTTCCTCGGCATTCCCGTGCTGTCCTTGATCGCCATACTGGTCATCGGCTTGTTCTTCGTGCTGATGACACGCACCGCGCTCGGCCGCTCGATCTACGCCATCGGCGTCAATCCGACGGCGTCGGTCTATGCCGGCATCGATGTCGGCCGCACGAAATTCATCGTCTTCTGCATCTCCGGCATGATCGGTGGCCTCTCCGGTTATCTCTGGATTTCGCGCTACGTCATTGCCTCGGTCGAGGTCGCCAACGGCTATGAACTCAACATCATCGCCGCTTGCGTCATCGGCGGCATCTCGATCGCCGGCGGCATCGGTTCGGTCGGGGGTGCCGTGCTCGGTGCGCTGTTCCTCGGCATCATCTCCAACGCGTTGCCGGTCATCAACATCTCGCCCTTCTGGCAGATGGCGATTTCGGGCAGCGCCATCATCCTGGCCGTCGTGCTCAACGCGCGCGGCGAACGCCAGCAGGGCCGCATCATCCTGAGAAAGGTGGAAGCGGCATGACCGACGTCCCCGCCCCTCGCCACATTCCCGATCGGCTCGACAAGCCGCTCTCTTCGGCGATCTTTTCCTGGGAAGCGCTGCTGGTCGTGGTGGCTATCGCCATCTTTGCCATCAACAGTTTCGCCTCACCCTATTTCCTCGACCCCTATTCGCTCTCCGATCTCACCTTCAACTTCACCGAAAAGGGTCTGATCGCCTTTGCAATGGCATTGCTGATCATCTCCGGCGAGATCGATCTGTCGGTGGCCGCCATCATCGCGCTGGCATCGACCATGATGGGCATGGCGGTGCAGGCCGGCGCCGGCACGCCAGTGCTTGTCTTGATCGGCATCGTCGTCGGCCTCGGCTGCGGCGCCTTCAACGGGCTGCTGGTCACGCGCCTCGGCCTGCCTTCCATCGTCGTCACCATCGGCACGATGAGCCTGTTTCGCGGCATCGCCTTCATCATCCTCGGCGACCAGGCCTACAAGGGCTATCCTGAAAGCTTCGCCTTCTTCGGCCAGGGTTACGTCTGGTGGGTGGTGTCGTTCGAACTGGTGCTCTTCCTCATCGCGGCTGTCGTCTACTGGTTCATGCTCCACCGCACGAGTTTCGGCCGTCGTGTCTTCGCCATCGGCAACAATCCGGTCGCGGCACAGTTTTCCGGCGTGCGCGTCGGCCGCATAAAATTCATCCTGTTTTGCCTGACCGGCCTGATGTCGGGCATCGCCTCGGTGCTGATCACCTCGCGGCTCGGCTCGACACGGCCGTCCATCGCCCAAGGTTATGAGCTCGAAGTCATCACCATGGTGGTGTTGGGCGGCGTCAGCATCCTTGGCGGCGCCGGCAGCATTCTGGGCGTCGTGCTCGCCGCCTTCATCATGGGGCTGGTGACCTTCGGCCTCGGCCTGCTCAACGTGCCCGGCATCGTCATGTCGATCTTCATAGGCCTGCTCCTGATCATCGTCATCGCGCTGCCGATCGTCTGGCGGCGGCTGCGCGGGGGACGCCTGGCCTGATGCCCGAGAAGTACGCATTCAAGATGATGCTCAAGCCCGGCATGAAGGCCGAGTACAAGAAGCGCCACGATGAAATCTGGCCGGCGCTGGTCGCGTTGCTCAAGCAGGCCGGCGTCTCCGACTATTCGATCCATCTCGACGAAGAGACCAATATCCTGTTTGGGGTGCTGTGGCGGCGCGATGGTCACGGCATGGACGATCTGCCGAAGCATCCGGTGATGCAGCGCTGGTGGGCTGAAATGGCCGACATCATGGAGACCAGGCCGGACAATGAACCGGTGGCGGTGCCCCTGGAAATAATGTTCCATATGGAATGAGCGCGATCCGCCACGTCGCCGTCATCGATATCGGCAAGACCAACGCCAAGGTGGCGCTGGTCGATCTCGCCACATTGAGCGAGGCAGCGCTGCGCCGCAGGGCGAATGCGCCGGTGCGACAGGCGCCCTATCCGCATCACGATGTCGAAGCGCTGTGGGTTTTCATCCTCGACAGCCTTGCCGCGCTCAACCGCGAACAGCGCATCGACGCGATTTCGATCACCACCCATGGCGCGACCGGCGTGCTGGTCGATGCCTCCGGCGAACTCGTGCTGCCTGTTCTCGACTATGAATTCGACGGGCCCGACGAGCTTGCGGAAGGCTATGGTGCGATCCGCCCGCCTTTCGCCGAGACCGGCACGCCGCGCCTGCCGCTCGGCCTCAATCTCGGCGCGCAATTCTTTTGGCAGCAGCAAAGCTTCCCGACGGAGTTCGCCAGGGCCGCCGCGATGCTGATGTACCCGCAATACTGGGCGCTGCGCCTGACCGGTATCGTCGCCAACGAGGTCACCTCGCTCGGCTGCCACACCGATCTGTGGAACCCCTGGACGGGGGATTTTTCGGCGCTGGTCGACCGCCTGGGCTGGCGCGACCTGATGGCGCCCGTGCGGCCGGCCAGGGACCGTCTTGGCTCGATCCTGCCCGCGCTTGCGGAGCGGATCGGGCTCGACCCACAAACGCCGGTCTTTTGCGGCCTGCACGATTCCAACGCCTCCCTGCTGCCGCATCTCCTGTCCGATGCGCCGCCCTTCTCGGTGGTCTCGACCGGCACCTGGGTGGTATCGATGGCGGTCGGCGGCAAGGCGGTCGCGCTCGATCCAGCAAGGGATACGCTGGTCAATGTCAATGCCCTCGGCAATCCCGTGCCCTCGGCGCGGTTCATGGGCGGCCGCGAATTCTCACTGCTGACCGAAGGCTCGGCGCAGAACTGGAACGACAGCGATGTCACCGCGGTCCTGGCGCGCAAGACATTGCTTTTGCCTTCGATCCAGCAAGGCTCGGGGCCATTTCCGCATCACACCGCCGCATGGCGCAAGGGCGAGGCCATCCCTCCCGGCCAGCGCTTTGCCGCGATCTCCTTCTACCTGGCGCTGATGACCGCCATTTGCCTCGACCTGATCGGCGGCGATGGCCCGACGACCGTCGAGGGACCTTTCGCGCGCAACCAATTGTTCACGCGGATGCTTGCCGCCAGGACCGGCCGCGCGGTCATCGCATCGGAAGCCGCTACCGGCACCAGCATCGGGGCCGCCCTACTGGCATCGGACCAGGGTGCCGCGCATGGCAAGGGCCAGACACAAGAGCCGCCGGCCGATCCGGCCTGGGCGGAGTATGCGCGCGCGTGGCGGGCGGCCGTCGAGGCTATTGGCTGATCAGAGGATCCGCTTGCCGAAGGCCGACATGACGAAGTTGATGGTATCGGTGCCGATCCTGGGCTCCAGATCGGCACTCAAACCGGAGACATTCATCGACAGCAGTCCGCCGGAAAGCGCGATCGCCTCCATCGCCTGATGCGTCTCGCGCACGGTGAGGCCGCCGGAACCAGCCGCCCAGCCGGCGAATTCGGTCACATCAGGCGAGTAGCTGACGTGAAAGCCTTGCGTGCCCGAGGTGGCGATGCGGATCGCCTCGTGCATCAGGTCGCGCATGCCCATGGCGTCGATGTCGGTCATGGTGAAGGCCGAGACGCGCGAATCCTTCAGCACCCGCACTTCGGCCGGGTCGGCATGGCGCAGTCCGACGATGACAACGTTTTCCGGCGACAGCTGCGGCTGCAGCGCGCCGGCCTTGTGGTCGAGGCCAAGCGAGCGCGCCAGTACCGACACTTCCGGCAGGTCGATGCCGTCCTCGTCCTCGGGCATCAGCGCGGCGATGGAATCGATCCAGATCAGGCCGAAGGAGTGCGTCGCGCGCGCCGTCGCCGTCAGCGCCTTGTGAGCGATACGACGATCGGCGGCTGCAGCCAGACGGAGCAGTCCTGAGGGCGGCCGATCGATATCGGCCAGTTCGACGACATCGAAATTCATCGCCTCCAGCCGGGCGCCGGTTCCCTCCCGGGCGAGGATGCGGGCCGCTTCCGCTTCGGCCGAAATCGACACCATCTTGCGGCCGGAGAAATCCGCGACATCGTGCATTGGTGCTTTTTCGACATATTCCGAAGTCATTGCCAAAAGCATGGCGCCATAGCTCATGCGGAAGGCGACGCGATCGCCAACGGCGAGCGGCGGATCGGCGTCCTGGACATCGAGCAGCAGATGGTCACTGGAGGCGCCGAGCACCCTTATGCCCTTGGCGATCGGGCTCAGCCCTTCGACCAGCACATCCTCGCGGCCGATATTGGCGATCGCGCGCAACCTGTCGCCTTCGTCGGGGAAGACAGGCTGGTTGCCGAAGGCGTCGTAACCGGAGGTGCCGATCGGCCGCGACGGCTTAAGCTTGACCTCGATGACGTCGCTGGTCAGCCGGCAGGCATCGGGTTCGAGTTCGGCCCATGGCACGTCACGGAAGGTTTCCACACCACCCTGCAGGATCGCCTCGCCGACGCGCAGATTGTTGATACCGGCCGGCAATTTGCCTTCGAGCAGCAGCGGCAGGGACGACGAGGCGCCGCCGGAGATGAAGTCCAGACTCTTCCCGGACAGCCGCTCGGTCTTGTAGGCATGGGCGACGAGCTGGCCGAGATTTTCCTCCGTCGGCATGATGGCGCCGAAGCAGCCGAGATTGGTGCCGATGCCGGCGATGCGCACGCCCTTCATGTCGAGAATCTGCTCGACTGTGGGGACGAGGTCGTTCGGCCAGATGCCCTCCCGGAGGTCGCCGAGATCGATCATCAGCATGATGTCGTGTACCCGGCTCATGCGCTCGGCGATGCGCGAGATTTCGCGGATGATCGTCAGCTCCGACTGCAGGCTGACGTCGACGGTGCGCACCACTTCCTCCACACGCGCCATCGGCGGGCTGCGCAACAGCATGATCGGCGCGCTGATACCGCTGTCGCGCAGTCGGCGGATGTTCTCGAAGCGGGATTCGGCAATGCCGGCGACGCCGCCGCGCAGCATGGCGCGCGCCACCTGCGGCATGCCGCAAGTGCCCTTGGTGACGCCGAACACCTTGATGCCCGAAAGCGCGCAACGATCGACAATGGTGCGTGCATTGCGCTCGATGCGGCCAAGGTCGATGGCGACTTGCGGTCCCGACATCTTATCCCCTGTAGACCAACCCCTGCGGGTCGATCTCCGGTTTGCGGCTGGCGACGAGGTCGGCGAGGAATTTTCCCGAGCCGCAGGCCATGGTCCAGCCGACATGGCCGTGGCCGGTGTCGAGGTAAAGGTTGCGGTATTTCGCCTGGCCGATGACCGGCACCGAGTTTGGCATCATTGGCCGCAAACCTGCCCACAGCTCCGCCTTCTTCTCGTCGAAGGCACCGGGGAACAGGTCCTTGCCGGTCCTGAACATGGTGGCAAAGTCGCTGGGCTTGTGGGTGCGGTCGAAGCCGGTGAATTCGGCGGTCGAAGCCAACCGCAAGCGATTGCCGAGGCGCGAATAGGCCATCAGCTGATCCTCGTCGGCGCCGCCCATGGTCGGGCCCTTGCTCTCGTCCTCCAGCGGAATCGTCGCCGTATAACCCTTCACCGGATAGACCGGCAGGTCGATGCCGTAGCGCCGGCCGAGCAGACCACTCTCCGGCCCCATCGAGATGACCACTGCGTCGCCGACGATCGGTCCGGCCGAGGTCATCACGCCCCGCACCCGGTCGCCCTCGATATCGAGGCCCTCGACCGTCGTGCCGTAAAGAAAGGTCACGCTGAGCTTTTCGGCGGCGTAGGCGGCCAAATTTTCCACGAACTGCCGGGAATCGCCGGTCTGGTCGATCGGCGAGTAGACGCCTCCGACGATCTTTTCCTTCACCCCGGCAAGACCTGGTTCAAGCTCGACCAGCCGGTCCCGGCCGACGATCTCGATCGGCAGGCCATGCTCGGCCAGATAGCGATAGTTGTCGGTGCCGGTGTCGAGACTATGCTGCGAGCGGAAGAAATAGAGGATGCCCTTCTTGCGCTCGTCATAATGGATGCCGGTATCGGCTGAAATGGCATTGATGCAGTCGCGCGAATAGAGCGCGAGCCGCAGCTTGACCTTGCTGTTGGCGCGCAGGCGGGTCACCGTGCACTGGCGCAGGAAGCGCAGGCTCCAGGCGAGAAAATAAGGATCGAAGCGCAGCCGCACCTTGATGCCGAGATCATGATTGTAGAGCCCGCGGAGGAACGTCTTAAGTGCCGCCGGCGAGGCCCAGGCGGTGGCATCCCCCGGAGACACCAGCCCGGCATTCGACTGGCTGGTGCCCCGCGCCGGCGCCGGATGGCGCTCGATCACGGTGACCTCGTGACCGTCGGCGGCCAGGTAATAGGCGGCCGCCGTACCGACGACGCCGGCTCCAAGCACCGTTATCTTCATGCCATCCCCCAAAGCTCTCGCGGCACGGCGCCTCCACGCTGTATCGCGAATGCTTGCATAGCGTGTCGCCGCGCACCTTGCGAGCCCTTGGGCTTGTGAGCCCCTGGGAAAGCGCGCTCAGCTCCGCGCGGAGTTCTTGCTGGTCAGGATGCGCTCCCAGGCCAGCGCGTCGTTGACGATCTGGTCGAGATCGTCGCGCTGCGGGGTCCAGCCGAGTTCGGACCGCGCGAGATCGGAATTCGCAACCACCGCCGCTGCATCGCCGGGACGCCGGTCGCCCATCCTGACCTCGAAGTCATGGCCAAAGGCGCGGCGCACGCTGTCGATGACCTCGAGCACCGAATAGCCATGGCTATAGCCGCAATTGGCGACGAGGCTGGCGCCGCCGGCGCGCAGCCGTTGCAGCGCAAGGCGATGCGCGGCGGCCAGATCGCTGACATGGATATAGTCGCGCATGCAGGTGCCATCCGGCGTCGGATAATCGGTGCCGAAGACCTGCATGAACGGGCGCTTGCCTAGCGCGGTCTCGCAGGCGACCTTGATCAGATGGGTGGCGCCCGGCGTCGACTGGCCGGTGCGGCCCTTCGGGTCGGCGCCGGCGACGTTGAAATAGCGCAGCGCCGTGTAGCGGATGGCGTGCGCAAGGCCTGCATCGCGCAGCATCCATTCGCTCATCAGCTTGGACAGGCCATAGGGCGATTCCGGCGCCAGGCGGGCATCCTCGCGCACCGGTTCCAGTCCGGCGCCGCCATAGACGGCGGCTGTCGAGGAGAAGATGAAATTCGGCACACCTTCGCGCACCGCGGTTTCGATCAGCGTGCGTGTCTTCGAGGTGTTGTTCTCATAGTAGGCGAGCGGGTCGGCGACCGATTCCGGGACGACGATGGAACCGGCGAAATGGATGATCGCGTCGACCTTGTTCTCCCGGATGATCGAGCCGACCAATTCCTTGTCGGCGACATCGCCGACGACCAGCCTTGCCTCCGGTGCCACCGCCCATTCGAAGCCGGTGGAAAGCCGGTCGAGAACGACCACGCTTTCGCCCGCATCCAGCAATTCCCAGACCATATGGCTGCCGATATAGCCTGCGCCACCTGTCACCAAAACCGTCATCCGCGTCCTCGCTTACCCTAGATTTATCGGAAACTGTCTCAACAACCGCCTTACTGGAAAGTCTGCCGTCTGCCCATTAAAACCCGATGTAACCAGTGTTCACTTGATGTGGCATCATGCGGAAACAAAAGTGAACCAAAGAGCGTGCCACGGATTGGGAATAGGCCATGATCCGCCGTCGTTAGGAACAGGTCCGGGGCGTGGCATTTTGACCAAATCGGCCCGGTGGACGACCAAAAGGCCAATGATTATGATCCCGCCCAAAATTGGGAAGTCGAGATGAATTACCAGCGTTTCTTCGAGGAGGCGATCGACCAGCTCCATGCCGAGCGTCGCTACCGCGTCTTCGCCGACCTCGAGCGCATCGCGGGCAAGTTCCCGCGCGC
>NZ_JAPYKS010000037.1:0-38419 GCF_037179605.1 Mesorhizobium salmacidum (SeqCode) | reverse complement strand
ACCGACCATCGCGCCGTCGACGGAGCCCTGGGGGCCGAACTGCTGGTCGCCTTCAAGAAGCTGATCGAAAATCCGATGGGCATGCTGGTGTAGCACCGATCTCCGGATTGCTTTATCTGATGACCTCCCGCCCAGATTCACCCCGGCGGAGCCTTACACAAAGCGCCTGTTGGGCGTCGACGCGCCTCTCGCGCGAGAAGGCGGCCCTGATCTCATCTTGATCCAAGCCTGGATGCGCTGTGTCATCCACCAGTCATATGCGCCGTGCAGGGAGGAAGAGACGGGGTGCTGGTCAGGGCCCAGACCGGTCATGCACAGACAGGACAGGAGGTCTCATGAAGACGCTATTCATCAAGCTGTTGGCCAGCCAGCTGGCGCTCGCGGCAACTTTGTTCGCCGGCGTGGCAAATGCCGAAACACTGACGCTCTACACATCCCAGCCGGAAGCGGACGCGGCCAAGACCGTGGATGCCTTCAAGAAGGCGCAGCCCGGCATCGACGTCACCATCTATCGCTCCGGAACCAGCGACATCCTGACCAAGATGGCGGCCGAGTTCGCCGCAGGCAGCCCGCAGCCCGACGTGCTGCTCATCGCCGACGCGGTCTCGATGGAACTGCTGAAGAAGGACGACAGGCTGATGGCCTATCCCGAGGCCAAGCTCGACGGGGTCGACGCGGATGCCTATGATGCCGACAAGACCTATTTCGGCAGCAAACTGATCACCACCGGCATCGTCTACAACACCGCCGCGGCCGAAAAGCCGCAACATTGGGCCGATCTCGCCAAGCCGGCCTATGCCGATGGCCTGGTCATGCCAAGCCCGCTCTATTCGGGTGCGGCCGCCTACCTGCTTTCGGGCTTCGCCGGCGATACCAACTATGGCTGGGATTTCTTCCAGAAGCTGAAGACCAACAATACCGTCAGCGTGCGCGGCAATGGCGCGGTGCTGAAGTCGGTGGCTTCGGGCGAGAAGCCCTATGGCATCCTCGTCGATTTCATGGCGATGAACGCCAAGAAGAAGGGCTCGCCGGTCGAGTTCGTGTTCCCCAGCGAAGGCGTGCCTGCCGTGACCGAGCCGGTCGCCATCATGAAGACCGCCAAGAACGTCGATGGCGCCAAGAAGTTCGTCGACTTCATTCTGTCCGAGGAGGGCCAGAAGCTGGCGCTGTCTATGGGCTACCTGCCGGCACGCGCCTCGGTCGGCCGTCCCGACTGGCTGCCGGAAGGCGTCAAGGTCAAGGTGATGAAATTCGACACCAAGGCGATCGTCGCCAAGACCGACGCCGACAAGGCGAAATTCCAGGAACTGTTCGGCGGCTGAGCCGTCGATCGCGGCGGGGTGCCGGCAGCGGCATCCCGCTCGCTTCGCCAGAGCAATTCCAGGAAAAGTGCGAAGCGTTTTCCGTCCGGAATTGCGCCGAAATGAACCGCACCCGGTCGCATTGACCCCAGGAAACGCAATCATGCCGACACGCATCAGGGAAAGCCGTGGCCAGGAAATGGTCCTGACGGCGGCGGCGGCCGTCGTCATCGTCCTGCTTTCTATGTTGCCCATGCTACGCCTCGTCGAGGAGATCGTGGCGCCCGGCGGTATCTTGTCGACCGCGGCCGTGGAAGCCGGGCTGAGAAGCCCGGCAACCTGGATCGCGACGTGGCACACGCTGGTCGTCGGCATCGGCGGCACGCTTCTGGCGGTGCTTTCGGGAACACTGGTGGCCGTGCTCGTCTCGCTGACCGATATACGCTGCCGAAGCGCCCTGGTGCTCTGCTACGTCATGCCGCTGATGATCGCGCCGCAGGTGACGGCGCTGGCCTGGCTGCAACTGTTCGGCCCGGCGAGCCCGTTCCTCAGGCTTTTCGGGGCGGCTCCCCCGCTCGGCACGAAGAACCCGCTCTATTCGACCTCGGGCATCATCCTGCTGCTTGGCGTACAATACGGGCCGCTGGTCTTCCTGCTGGTGCGGGCCGGCTTGCGCAAGCTGCCGCGCGAACTGGTCGAAGCCGCACGTGCCGGCGGTGCAAACCGGTTCACCGTACTGGCCACCATCGTGCTGCCCTTGATGACGCCCTCCATCATGGCGGCGGCAGCACTTGCCTTCGTCTCCTGCGTCGGCAATTTCGGCATTCCGGCCTTTCTCGGCATTCCCGCCAACTACCTGGTGCTGCCGACGCTCATCTATCAGAAGCTGGCCGGCGGCGGTCCGGCGGTGCTCGGCGAGACCGCGTTCCTGTCCGTACTGATCGGCATGATCGCCATGGCCGGCATCCTCGCCCAGGAGGTGATGAGCCGCCGCCGCGACTACCGCATCTCTTCGACAGCGCTGCCGGCCGAACCTTATGAACTGGGCCGCTGGCGGCCGGTCGTCCAGGCCGGCATGTGGCTGCTCATCGTATTGGTGCTGGTCCTGCCGCTGTTCGGGCTGGTGCTGACCTCGCTGGTGCCGGGCTACGGCATTGCGCTCACCGCCAAGACGGCGACGCTCGACAATTACCGTTTCGTGCTGTTCGAGCATGATGCCGCCACTCGCGCCTTCTTCAACAGTTTCTGGCTGTCGATCGCGGCAGCGTTCTTCGCCGTCATCGTTGCCGTACCGGTGGGTTACCTGATCGCCTGGGGCAAGCAGCGCTGGGTGCGGCTGCTCAATCTCTCGGTCGAACTGCCCTACGCCTTGCCCGGCGTTGTGCTGGCGATCGCTTCGCTGCTCTTGTTCCTGCGGCCGATCCCGCTGACCGGCATCCAGCTCTACAACACTGTCTGGATCATCCTCTATGCCTATCTCGCCCGCTTCCTGGTGCTAGCGCTGCGGCCGACCATCAGCGGCTATCACCAGATCGACCGGACACTGGAGGAGGCAGCGCAGGTGGCGGGCGCCGGCCTGTTCACGCGCGTGCGCACCATCATCTTTCCGCTGGTCGCGCCGGCTGCGGTGGCCGGTGCCCTTTTGATCTTCATGACGGCGCTCAGCGAACTCACGGTCTCGGCATTGTTGTGGTCCTCGGTTTCGGAGACCATCGGCGTGGTGATGTTTTCCTTCGAGCAGGGCGGCGATTCCAACTATGCGGCGGCGATGTCCGTCATCACGGTCGCCGTCACCTTCGCGCTGATGCTGGTGACCAACCTGCTTGCCCCTCATCTTCCGAGCGGAGTACTGCCATGGCGCGACTGATCCTGGACCACGTGACCAAGAGCTTCGCCGATTTCGATGCCGTGAAGGATGTCTCGATCGATGTCGCTGACGGCGAGTTTCTGGCGGTGCTCGGACCTTCCGGCTGCGGCAAGACGACGTTGCTGCGGCTGATCGCCGGTTTCGAGAAAGTGACCTCGGGCGAAATCCGCATCGGCGGCGATGTCGTTTCGAACAGCGGCGGCAGCATCGCGCCGGAAAAGCGGCGGGTCGGCATCGTCTTCCAGAATTACGCCCTGTGGCCGCACATGAGTGTCGCCGAGAATATCGGCTATTCGCTGAAGGTGGCCAAACTCGACAAGGCGGTTGCGCGCCAAAAAGTGGAAGACGCGCTTGCCTTGGTCAATCTGCAGGGCCTGGGTGAGCGCAGGCCCGCCAATCTTTCCGGCGGCCAACGCCAGCGCGTGGCATTGGCGCGTTGCCTGGTGGCGGCACCCTCGCTGGTGCTGTTCGACGAGCCGCTCGCCAATCTCGACGTGCATCTCAGGGCCTCGATGGAGGACGAGTTCGCCGCCTTCCATAAGCGCACGGACACGACCATCGTCTACATTACCCATGACCAGACCGAGGCGATGGCGCTGGCCGACCGCATCGCGGTGATGGATCGTGGACGCCTGGCGCAGCTTGCGAGGCCGCGCGACCTCTATCATGAGCCGGCAAATGAAATGGTCGCTTCCTTCATTTCGCAAGGCATCCTGCTGCCGGCGGACGTGCTGACGGGCGAGGAAAGCGGCCATTGCAAGGTCCGGGTACTCGGAAGCGAGCTGGTGGTCCGCTGCCGGCCTGGCGAGCGGCCGCGCGCCGGCGCCAGGATCTGCTGCCGCTCCGCCGATATCGAGATATCGGCCGATGCCTCGGGCTTCGACGGTCTCGTCAAGCGGGCGGTCTACCAAGGCGGCGCGGCGCGCATCGAATTCACACCCCAGGCCGATCCCGACCTCACCTTGCATTTCGAGCAGCCCGATCCGGTTGTGCTGGAGAACGGGGCGCAGGCGCGCCTGCACATAAAATCCGGCTGGCTGATCCCGGCGGCGGGAGCAGCCTCGTGATGATACTGGACCTGCTTGGCGGTTTCGGCGAAGAGGGCGGCACCAGCCCTCGCCGTGAGCCGCGGCAATGATCGCATCCTGCTCGATGTCGTGCCGACGCCTCGCTAACACGGATCTGCGCGGGGTGATCCAGGTCACCAACCTGTCAGCGGCCAAATTGCGCCAATCCAATGCTTATGCTTGAAGCCGCCGCTATTTCATTCCACATCGGTCAGGATGAAGGGCGAGACAGGAGAGCGGCGTCGGAATTTGCTGTGGGGTATCCCCGCATCGCTGATCCTGCATGCGCTTGTCGCGGGGCTCCTGATCTATGGCCTGCCCACGCCTCGCCAACAGCCGCAGGAGGAGGAACCGGTCAATGTCGCGCTCGTGCCCCCACCCGAGCAGCCAAAACCGAAACCGGCCCCTGTACCGTCCCCTAAGCCACCGGAACCGAAGGTTGAAAAACCGCCTGAGCAGAAAGTTGAAAAGCCGGCTCCGCAGCCGCAGAAGCCTCCGCCAATCGAGGTGCTGAAGCCTGTTTTTCAGTTCGGCGACAAGGATGCGGGCCCCCGGAAATCCCTGGATGGGGCCAGCGCTCAAGACAGTTCGTCGTCGCCGACCAAGGATGCGAAGCCGCCGGTCGTGCAGAAGCCTGCTGAGACCCAATCCGACGTGCCGGCAGGCACCGAGAAGCCGGCGGATTCAGCTGAGGCCGGCGAAAAGCCGGCAACCGACGCGAAGGATATCGAGCCCGCGCAGGAGAAGCAGACAACTCTGACCCAGGACGCAGATAAGCAGCAGGCCGCCAAACAACAGGCGGGATCGCAGGACGCCGCCAAGCAGACAGGCGCGGCACCAACGCCGCTGGCCACAGTCGGGAACGGTGAGATCGAGCTTCCAATGTCGGCTGCGAAGCCGGAGCCTAAACCGACAAATACACCGAAGCCCAGCTCTTCAAAGGTTGCGAAGTCCCGAAACGGGGGCGCCGGAAGCCCAGGTTCCACTGATGTAACCAGCGCCGCATCGCGCAGGTATTCAGGCCTTCCGGGCGTTCGCAAGCTTTACTCGCAGGGCGCTACGGGTGACGCGCTGGCCACGACCTCGATGGGTGGCGTGCCTCGCGGTCAGCGTGGTGCCAAACTTTGCGCCAGCGCGTTGCAGCAGCAATTGCTGGACGCCTCCTATTTTCCCATTTTGATCCCAAGTGTTCCGCTGAAGGCCGGCAATGTCCTTGACGCCCCTGACGTTGCTTTCCGTACCTCAACCACGTGGTTCCATCTGGGCTTCCGCTGCGAGGTCGACAGCGACGCGACCAGGGTCTTGTCCTTCGACTTCCGCGTCGGAGCTGTGATTCCGCCTGGCGAATGGGCGCGCCTTGGACTACCCGCTCGCTAGGCCGATACACCCAGCCCGGACAATTGCCGGCTAACTTCATGCCAGTCGGCGCAGGTGAAATCGGCACCGGCGGCCGTCAGCCGTGCGGCATGTTCCGCATAAGTATGTCCGCCACCGGTATAGCCGACCGCCGTCATGCCGGCGGCAACCGCGCCCTGGATGCCGAAAGGTGAATCCTCGATGACAATGCAGTCCGCCGGGTTGGCGCCCATCTTCGCAGCGGCGAACAGGAAGATGTCCGGCGCCGGCTTGCCGTTCTTGACCATCGAGGAGCTGTAGATCGCATCGCCGAAGAACCGCGCCAGTCCGGTGATGGCCAGGCTGTGGTTGATGCGCTCGACGGAGGACGACGAGGCAACGCAACTGCCGCCCTCGAGCGTTTCCAGGAATGCGGTGATTCCCGGTGTCGGCTTCAATTCCTGCGAAAACAGGGCTTTAGTCTCGGCCCAGATATCGCCATCGGCCGTCGAGGGAAACTGATGGCCGGTCAATTCCTTGATCCTGACGATGATGTCGGCCTGCTTCATGCCGACGCACTGGGCGATGATGCCGCCGTGAACGCCCGGCATGCCATGCTTATCGTAGACACGTTCATAGGCCTTGGCGGCCAGTGGCTCGCTGTCGACGAGAACGCCGTCGCAATCGAAAATGATCAGTCTTGACGGCGCCACGCGTTTCTCCCGGCCTCTGTCAGAATTGGCACATCGCTATCGACAAAAAGTCAAATGTTCAATAGCGGGCACTCGCGGCCTCTTGAATAGGGGGCAATAGAGGCCAATTCAAAGCTGGCGCAAGGCATCGCTGGCGCGGGAGGACCCCAACGCTCGTTGCATGGCCTGCCGCGACTGCGCGCGGTCGGGCGTGATCCAGTTCGGTTCCGCGCCCAGGAAGCGGTCGAGGAAAGCCACGGCATAGGCCGGCATTTCGGTGACGTTTTCGCGATAGGACCACCAGGTGCGCAGGTCGTCGGCGCATTCGTCGATGCTAGGCGCTGAACCGAACTCCTGCTCGTAGATGGCCGAAATCACCGAGACGCAGTAGTTGGTGTAGAGAAAGCCTTCCGGCCAGAAGCGGATGATGTCCAGCGTGCCGGCATTCTGATCCGTTTCGATGAGCTGGGTAAGGCCGGAGATCTCCCTGGCCGGCGCCTGCTTGATCAGTTCGCGCAGCACGAGGCCGGCGGCAAAGACGATGAAATCGGCGCGGTCGATCGTGGCGAAGCGCTTCTGCGCTTCCATGACCTCGACCCAGTCGAGAAAAGCCCGGGTCAGCTTCGCCTCGTCGATTTCGAAGCGTACGCCGAATGTGTCCGAAACCACCTTGGCGCTGCCGCGGAAGGTGGCGCGGAACCAGCGCAACTGCCGAAGCCGGTGGCGCAGATCGGGCATGAGGGCCAGTTCATCCCTGAAGGGCAGTTCCATTTCCTGTATCCCGTTTCCCCACAGGCTAGCACAGTCGTGCCCTCGCCGAAATCGCGCGGCGGCCCTGTGGATGACCGTGGTTGAGGCCAATATCATACATATTGACATTCGCGGAAACAAATGTTCTCACTTTGCTGTTGTCGCGTGCCGGTCCAAGGTGCGCCTCGATTGAGGCTTCGGGAGGAGAACCGAATGGCGATTTGGCAGTGGGGACTGCTCCTGCTGGTTATTGTGTGGGCGTTGCAGTCGCTCGGCGTCTGGCTGCAGATGCGGCACTATTCGGATGTCTTTAGGGGCGTCACCGATCAGTACAAGGATGGCTTCGTCGGCGCTGGCAACTTTCGCGGCCGATTTGCCAAGGGAACAATCGCGCTGGTCGTGGTTACGCCCGACCTGATCGTGCGCCGCATGATGGTGATGAGCGGCCGTTCCGTGTTCACCAAATTCAAGCGACATGAAAAATTCGAGGGTGTCCCCCTCGATCGACTCCGGTCCAACCCTGCGATCATGGGGGAGGGGGAACCCGGTGTGGCCGAGGCCGTGAAGCGGGCGATCGAACAGATCGACAAAGCACGGTCGGAGCCGGGGAAGAAGCCGGGCCTGGCCGGCTTGAATGTAGCAAGGGCCTAGAGTCGGATGATTTCCAGGTCAAATCGACCTGAAATCTGAATCCGCCTCTGGATCAAAGGGATAGAGGAGGCCGTGCGCCGACCGGGATCAACCGGCGGGCCGGCATAAGGAGGAGAAATGTCTGTATTTTCGTTGTTGGCGCAGCATGCCGACATGGCCGTGCATAACCTGCATATCGCGGGTGCCATGGTTTCGGACGCTGCATTGCATGGCAGGCTCGCCGTCGAGCATGCTTCCGATCATCTCGTGATCCTTGCGCAGGCGCAGACCGACGGGGCGCCGGTTACCGCCGAGCAGCTGAAGGAACAGCTGAAAAATGTGCAGCAGGAGGAGCAGCTTGGCTGGCTCACTGCCATCGGCAAGTACTTCATCGGCATCTTCCAGAAGGGCGGCGAAGTTTTCGCCGGCTTTGTCACCGGCATCATCCCGACACTTGTCGTGCTGATGACAGCCTTCTACGCCGTCACCGAACTGGTCGGCGAAGAGCGTGTCCACGGCCTGGCGCGTGGTGCTGGCCGCATCGCGCTGACCCGCTATACCGTGCTGCCGCTGCTGGCGGTGTTTTTCCTCACCAACCCGATGGCCTACACCTTCGGGTCGTTCCTGGAAGAGAAGCACAAGCCCGCCTTCTACGACGCGGCCGTGTCCTACGTGCATCCGCCGCTCGGCCTCTTTCCGCACATCAACCCTGGCGAATATTTCGTCTGGGGAGGCATGCTCGTTGCCTTGCTCGATCTCGAGAAGCGGGGCGTTGTCGTCGCCGGTTACCACGTCAAGGTGGCGATCTGGTACGCGATCGTCGGTCTCGTCGTCATCCTGCTCAAGGGCATGCTGACCGAGCGCATCACAGCCATCATGGCACGCCGCCAGGGCGTTGAGCTGTAAGGGCGGGGAGGACATCATGGCCAAGACATACAAAGCCGTAAAAGTCTCCCGGGGTTCCACCGGCTGGGGCGGCCCGCTCGTCATCGAGCCGACCGCGCAGCGCGACAAGGTCGTCTCCGTGACCGGTGGCGGGATCCATCCCGTGGCCCAACTCATCGCCGACATGACCGGCGCCACAGCCGTAGACGGTTTCAAGGCGCCGCCGGTGGAAGGCGAGATGGCGGTTGTCGTCGTCGATTGCGGTGGCACCGCGCGATGCGGCGTCTATCCGCGCAAGCGTATCCCGACCGTCAACCTGACGCCGGTCGGCCAGGCTGGGCCGCTCGCCCAGTTCATCACCGAGGATATCTACGTTTCGGGCGTGAAACCGGCCAATGTCACAATGGCGGACGGTTCCGAGGCGGTCACAACTGCGGGGGGAGCAGCGTCGATGAGTTCTACCAACAACACTGCGACGCCGACGGCGCTGCCCAGCGAGGGTGGCTTGATCGGTTTCATCAGCACGATCGGCCGCGTCATGGGTCGTGTCGTCGGCATTTTCTTCAATGCCGGCCGCCGGACCATCGACCAGGTCGTCCGCAACGTGCTGCCGTTCATGGCCTTCGTGACCATGCTTATCGGCCTGATCCTGTACACCGGCATCGGCGACGTGCTGGCGCAGCCGATGGGACCGCTGGCCAACAACATCGTCGGCCTGCTGGTCATCTCGGCCATCTGCGGCCTGCCGTTCCTGTCGCCCATCCTGGGGCCAGGCGCCGTCATCGCGCAGGTCATCGGTGTCGCCATCATCGGCCCGCAGATCGCCAACGGCACGATTTCGCCGGCAATGGCGCTGCCGGCGCTGTTTGCCTACAACACCCAAGTGGGCTGCGACTTCGTCCCGGTCGGCCTTGCACTGGGTGAAGCCAAGCCGAAAACCATCGAAATCGGGGTGCCGGCGGTGCTCATCAGCCGCCAGATCATGGGTCCGGTCTCGGTGCTGATCGCCTGGATCGTCTCCCTGATCGTGTTCTAAACACCAGAAATAACGAGGTTCGCCATATGTCGGTTCTTCTCAAGACACGGGTCACGGCAATAGGACCCGAAGTGGCGGACCTCGCCGAGAGCGGCGTGGTCATCCTGTTCGCGGATGGCTCGCCACCGGAGCTTGCCGAGGTTTCCGTGCTCCACAAGACGGAGATCGGACCCAGCGACGGCGCGCCTGAAAAGGGCGCGTCGATCACCCTTGGCCCGGTTTCGGCCGTTATAACCGCCGTCGGCTCCAGCGCCTGGAGCAAGGTCCTCGAGATGGGCCACGTCGTCATCTCGTTCAACGGCGCCACCGAGGCCGAAAGGCCGGGCGAGATCTGTGCATCGCAGGTCGATACACAAGCGCTCGTGGCCGCCCTGAAAACAGACGCGATCATCACCATCGCCGCCTGAAAGCATTCGCGCCCCAGCCGGTCTGGCTTTGGCGCTGGAGCAATTCCAGGAAAAGTGTGAAACGGTTTTCCGTCCGGAATTGCGTTAAAACAAAGAAGTAGAGCAGTTCGCCGTGAGACGGCGATCTGCTAGGAAACAGCAGAGTATTTGCCATGGAACGCTCGACCATCGTCAGAGTGCATGAAGGTTTGCACGCACGTCCCGCCACGCGCTTCGTCAAGCTCGCCAAGGCTTTCGAATCCGACGTCGAACTGGTCAAGGACGGCAAGGCGGTCAGCGCCAAGAGCTCGGTCAAGCTGATGCTGCTGGCGGTCAAGGAAAACCAGGAAGTCACCGTGCGGGCGAACGGCGCCGACGCCATCGAGGCGATCGAGGCGCTGATCGGCTATCTCGAGAACCCCAAGGCGGGTCTCGACGACGAAGAAACCCACGCCCCGGCGAATGACGCAGGCAAGGAAGCGGCGCCCGCGTCCCAACCCGCGCCGGCTGGATCAGGCGAAGCAAGCAGTGGTTTGCGCGGTGTCGCCGCAAGCGAGGGCGTCGCCATCGGGCCGGCCTTCGCGCATTTCCCGCCTGATTTCGCTGGACAGGGCCGGATGCTGCGGGCCGATGAGATCGCTGGCGAGATCGACAGGTTCCGCGCCGCCGTTGCCGCCGTCCAGACGCGCATGGATCGGGCGCTGGCGCAGGATAGTCTGTCGGCCGGTGACCGGGGCATCGTCGCGGCGCTCAGGGATATCGCCGCCGACGACAGCCTGACCGGCGAGGCCGAGAAGGCGATCAAGGGCGGCAATGACGCGGTCTCGGCCATGATCACCGCCGCTTCCACCATCGCCGCCGATTTCAGCGCCGTCGACGATCACTACCTCAATGCGCGGGCGGACGATGTCCATGCGGTCGGACGGCAGATCTGCCTGGCGCTGCTGGGCCAAGACGACGTCAGCCTCGAAAATATTTCGCAAGGTGCGATCCTGATCGCCGACGACATCGGCGCCTGGGACCTGGCGCGTGCGCCGCTGAAACGCATCGGCGGCGTGGTATGCGGCCATGGCGGCGCCACTTCGCACATCGCCATCATCGCTCGCTCGCACGGCATTCCGGCGGTACTGGGCCTCGGCGACCGGATCAATGCGTTGCGCACGGCGCAAGAGGTGGCGCTCGACGGCAATACCGGCCAGGTGATTATCGATCCCGATGCGGCGACACGCGCCGATTTCGCCAGCCGGGTCGAAGCGGCGGCGAAGGAACGTGCCGGCCTGGCCGCCTTCAAGACGGTGACGCCGAAGCTGGCGGACGGCAAGGTGATCGAAGTCGCGGCCAATATAGGCTCGCTCGAGGAGATCGAGGCGGCGCAGGAAGCCGGCGCCATGGGTGTCGGCCTGTTCCGCACCGAGCTCCTGTTCATGCGCCACATGCACCTGCCGTCGGAAGACATGCAGGCCGAGACCTATGCGGCGCTGGCCAAGGCCTTCGCGCCTTATCCGGTCATCGTGCGCACGCTCGACATCGGCGGCGACAAGCCGATTGCCGGCATCGAGTTTCCCGACGAGGAAAATCCGTTCCTCGGCTGGCGCGGCATCCGCATGTGCCTCGACCGGCCCGATATCTTCAAGCGCCAACTCAGGGCGCTGCTAAGGGCCGCCGTACACGGCAACATCAAGGTGATGCTGCCGATGGTTTCCGATCTTGGCGAGGTGCGGCAGACGCGCATCCTGGTGGACGAATGCGCCGCCGAACTCCAGGCCGAAGGCGTGCCGCACGCGACGTTCGATCTCGGCGTGATGATCGAGACCCCGGCTGCGGTGCTGATCGCGCCGGCACTGGCCAAGGAGGTGGCTTTCTTCTCGATTGGCACCAACGACCTGACCCAGTACATCATGGCCGCCGACCGGCTCAACCCGACCGTTGCGAAGCTCAACGACGTCACCAACCCAGCCGTCATGTCTGCGATCGAACTGACGGCCAGGGCCGGCGTCGCCGCCGGTATCATGGTGGGCATGTGCGGCGAGGCGGCGGGCCGGCCGGATCTCATTCCGGCCTTTCTGGAGATGGGTCTCACCGAACTGTCGATGAGCCCGGCGTCGATCCAGCGCGCCAAGAAGACGATCATGGCGATGGCGGCCGGGGAGTAGCCCTGCGGCCGCTCTGTTTTCTGAGCGCCAGGAGGCCTTATGGCAAATGCGCAAGCAAGGTGTGGAAGACAGGTGTCAATTCATCGGCCGGGCTCGTTTTGGCGTAGGCCTGGATGATGCGGTCGCGGCGGATATCGGCGGCCAGGATCGCGATTTCCAGCATGTCGGGCTCCGGCGCGTCGTTGCGGCCGTTTGTCGCCAGCCCGCAGGCCAGGACGACCGGCGCCAGGCAGCTTATGTCGAGCGCCCTATCACCCATTGCCGTCGCTTCCGGGGCGGTGTCATCAAAACGGATCGGGCGCTGGCCGAGGCACTCGATCAGCAACGCCGAACACGTCGCCGCGATCGCCTGCAGTCCAGCACCAGGCGCGGCCAGCGCAGCCAACAGATCGCCATGGCGCCTGTGCATGGCCGCGTGGACGGCGGCGAACCCGGCTTCATGGATACGGGCATGGTCGATGTTCAGCCCGGCAAGCACCGCCTTGGTCAGATAGTACATGTCGCGCCGGAACAGGCGCTCGGCCCCCAATTGCTGGTCTTCGTCCCCGGCCGGGAAATAGGTGCCGAGGCCTTTTACGGTCGTTCCGTCGACGCTTATCGGGCGTTCATGCGGGACGAAGGATTCGGCGATCGACAGCGCTTCGTCGACGGCACTCGCGGCATGGCTGAGCAGGCCTTCGATGCCTTTGCCCGGAAACGGCGGCAGATGGCTGGTCGCTTCGTGCAGCAGGCTGGCCTCGCTGGCGCCGTCATGGCGGCTCTGGCGGATGATGTCACGGACTTCCCGCAGCCGGTCCTTGAGGTTGACGCGGACATCTTCGGAGATTTGTCGGAGCATCGCGGTTCGCCTCGAATGTGCCGTGCGGGGCCACCTGCAATGGCCCGCCCACCGACTCTACATTGTTCCTATCGATTGGTAGATCAATAGGCGATAGTAGACCAGCACGCAGAATCGGCGACGGCGCGCGCGTCCGCCGCCGCGGGGGAGGGATCATTTGGCCAGGGGACGACAAACCGACGAAAGGCGGGCCGACGAAAGGCGGGCCGATGAAAGGCGGGCAGGAGCCGAAGCGACCGAGCAGGTCGTCAGCGAGAGCCGGACGGACCGCCTCAGGATCCGCGCCGCCTGGATGTATTTCGTCGAGCAGATGACGCAGAACGAGATCGCCGACGTGCTTGGGGTCGGCCGTGTCACCATCGTGCGCATGCTGGCGGAGGCGCGGTCGCGCAACGAGGTCAAGATCACCATCGAGAGCGAGCTTCTGGAGATCGTGCGGCTGGAACGCGCGCTCGAAAAGACCTTCGGTCTGCAGCAGGCGCTGGTGGCGCCGCTGACAGCGGCCAATGCCGACCCGATCCCGGCAATCGCCGCCAAGACCGGCATGTTCCTGTCCGACGCGATGAAGTCCGGGATGCAGGTCGGCGTCGGCTGGGGCAATACGCTGTTCCACACCTTGCCGTTCATCAGCGCCAAATCGCTGACCGATTTCAAGGTGATTTCGCTGCTTGGCGGCGTCGGCATCGCACGCCGGACCAACCCGGCCGAGTTCGCCTGGCGCTTCGCCCAAATCTTCCAGGGCGACGGCTATCTGATGCCGACGCCGGCCGTCGTCGACAGCGTCGAGACCAAGATCGCGCTGGTCGAACGTTGCGGTCTGCAGGAGGTTTTTGAAATGGCCGACGCGCTCGATGCCGTTCTGCTGAGTGTTGGCGGCATCGCTTCAGCCACCACCTTCTCGCGCGGCGGCTTCCTCAGGGAAGCGGACCGGGAGGCGCTGCTGGCGCGCGGCGCCGTCGGCGACCTCCTGTTCCATTTCTACGACCGCAATGGCGATCTGGTCGACCATCCCGTCAACAACCATGTGATGTCGGTGAACGTCGACCGGCTGCGCAAGGCGCCGATCCGCATTCTGACCTCCGGCGGCGCGGAAAAGACCGATGCGCTGCTCGGCGCCATGAACCTGATTGCGCCGACAATCCTGATCACCGACGAGGAAAGCGCAAGGCGGATGCTGGAAGCGGTCAGCGAAAGCTGAACGAATTCGCGGTGTAATCCGGCCAGGCCTTGTGTTCGTCGAAAACAGCGGCAAGGTCAGGCGTGCCGGCCAGTATTCCACCCAGCACCAGCGCCGTTGCGATTCCGACACCATTGCCGCCTGCAACATCGTGTTCGACACTGTCGCCGACGCAGATCACGCTGCCGTGCTCTGGTTCGCCGGCCAGTGCGAGTGCCGCCTCGAAGATCGCCGGATAGGGCTTGCCGATGCGGGTGACACCGCCGCCCAGGATTTCGTAGAGATCGGCGATCTCGCCGGCGCCGAAGCGAGGTCCGACCGCCGTCAGCATGATCTTGTCGGGATTGGTGCAGAAGCACGGCACTTGCCGCGCCGCCGCCGGGGCGAGCAGCCGGCGATAATGGTCGAGGTCGTGGCGGTCCCCCTCGCTGGCCGAAATCAGCACCAGTTCGGCGTCTTCGCCAGCCTCCGCCAGCCCGAAGGGCAGGCCTTCGATCGCGCTGCGGTCGCCGTCGCGGCTGATCAGCAGGCACCTCGTGCCGGACCGCAAGGCTCCGGTTGCCGCCATCTCGTGGAAACGTCGCCACGCCACCTCGCCGGAGGACACGAAATGGTCCCAACTGCCGGCCTCGAAGCCAAGCTTCAGCAGGCGTGCCTCGTTGGGCCGGGCGCGCTTGCCGGAATTGGAGATCAGCACCACGGTCTTGCCGGCGCGCTTCAGCGTGGACAGTGCCGCCACCGCACCGGGATAGGGAACCCGCCCGTCATGCAGCACGCCAAACTGGTCGAGCAGGAAGACCTGATAGCGTTCCGCCAGCGGCCCGATGCCGTCGAGACGTTCGAGCTTTTTCGTATTCATAGAAGCCCTGCCTCGCTTGCGCCTTTCAGCGCCAGCCGTGCCGTACCCGCGGCGGCCTCGTCCGACAATGCCGGCAGGAACGCGACGCCGAGCTTGCGCTGCCGGATCGCGCTCCACACCGGGTTAGCGGCGCCGCCACCGACGCTGCGAATGGAGGTCAGGGCCGGCGCGCCAAGTTCGGCCAGCCTGCTGTAACCAAGCGCCTCAATCGCCGCCATGCCCTCGAACATCGCTTTGAGGTAATCGGCATCGTCAGCGGGCCGTGGGGTGAGACGCGGCGGCAAGGCCGGATCGGCCACGGGAAACCGTTCGCCAGCCGTACCAAGCGGATAGTAGTCGAGGCCGGTCTCGGTCGTGGGGTCGATGATCGCGCTGAGTTCGATGATCCGCGCGAGCGGAAAATGCTGCGCCAGCACCTTGCCGCCGGAATTCGAGGCGCCGCCCGCCAGCCACACATCGCCGAGCCGATGGCTGTAGATGCCGAAGCGCGGCGCCGAGATCGGCCGGTCGGACAGGATCTTGATGGTTAGCGAGGAGCCCAAAGCGGTGACGCCGTCGCCGGCCGCGGTGGCGCCCGTCGCCAGGAACGAGGCACAGCCGTCAGTGGTGCCGGCAACCACGACAACATCGCGGGGCAGGCCGAAAAGCTCCGCGGCGGCCGCGGTGAGCGTGCCGGTGACATCGCCCGGTTCGATGACATCAGGCAGCAGGTCCATGCGCATGCCGGTGGTCGCGATCCAGTCCGGCCAGCGGCGGGCCTCGACATCATAGCCGGTCTTGAGCGCATTGTTCTCGTCGCTGACGCCGAAGCGTCCGGACAGGTTGCCGGCGATCCAGTCGGCCTGGTGCAGCACGGCCGCTATGCCGGGCTGATGCTGGAACCGCAAGGCTTTGGCGAGGCCGGACGTCGCTCCGTGGGCGGCGCTCGCTGCCGGCGCCTCACGGGCGACCATGGCCAGGATGTCGGCGTCATCGACCTTGTCGTTGTACATCAGTGGCTCGGCCAGCGGCCGCCCATCGATGTCGACCGGCAGCAGCGTGCCCGACGTCCCGTCGATGGCGACGGCCCGGATCGCGGCGCGGTCGATGCCCGAAAGCAAATCCGCCAGCGCCGCCTGGACCGCTTGCCACCAAGTCCGGGGATCACGGGGGTTCTGGCCAAATCTGTCGAGTGAAACGGCGGATTGGCCGGCGGTGGAAAAATCCTGACGCATGGCGACGGCGCGGGCGCCGGAGGTGCCGATGTCGATGCCGACGACAAGTGGCGTCATGTCGTCCGTCCTCTGTTAGGCCGTGCTGGCGGCGTTTAGCTTCTGGCGATACTGCTCGGCGTCCCAGTTGACCAGTTCGTCGTTCTCGGCGGCGGTGAGATAGTTCAGCCGCGCCTTGCCGTCGACGCGCGCGGTCACGTCGGCGAGGCAACGCTGCATGGCGTCGGCACCGGCGCTGGCGTCGCCGCGCATCAGCACGCCGGCGCGGGGAAACAGGATTGCCACGGGTGCCGCGCCGAGCCGCGCGATGACGCCGGCCACGTCCTCGCCCGGCTTCGCAACGACCGAGCCCTGGCCGAGGAAGATGACATGGTCCGGATAGAGACTGCCGGCTTCGGCCATATCAAGGCTTTCCGCATCGAGCGCGACCGCGTGCGCTTCGACATCCGCCGGCAATCGGTAGTCGCCGGCCAGCGCCGTCAAGGCCGCGATATCAGGTGCTGCGGTCGCGCGCGCCGGTCGCGCCAGCAGCGACCGGACGCGGTGCAGCAAGGCTTCCGCCGCGGCGACGGTTTCGGCGGCGACCACCAGCCCGTGATTGCCAAGGATGAGCACGTCGACCCCCGGCCGCAATTTCTCGGCAATGCCGCGGGCGAGCGGCAGGCCTGGCCGGAAATAGGGCACCCAGGCCCATTCGATGTCGCCCAGCCGCCTGGCGACCTCGGCCTCGCCATCGGCTTGGACGGCAAGCGAAATCGTGTCGACGCAGTGGACATGCAGAACCACGGGTTGCGGCATCAAGGCATGCACCGTGGTCTCGATCGACGGGCGCAGGCCACGCGGATTGAGGTCTTCGATGGCGAAGGCCTGTGGTTTGTCGGCGGCTGGATCACGCTGCTCGACGGCCTTGAGCAGCGGTGCCATCGCCACCGGCACCATGATGTCGTCGCTGAGCGCATCCTTCAGCCAGGTTCCCGAGGCCTTGATCCACAGCGTGTCGCCGGCCTTGAGCGAGGTGTTGCCGCCCGCCGCCTGCGTCATATGCGGGTTCAGTCCGATGCTGGCCGAAAGCGCCCGCAAGGCGGCCAGTTCCTGTGCATCAGATTGGGTTGCCATGGCCCTTTTCTCCAGCGCTCGCACAAAATCCCGTCGTCGGGATCGGTGTTGGCGATGGTATCGCAGATGTGAGTGATCTGCGTCAATGCTGATCTACTATCGTCAAATGAGCTTGCAATCCGACTAATGTTGAGTAAGTTGCACCAATTGCCACGGAAAATGGCGTCAGGGAGGAAAGGGTTGAGCGACCTCGGCCGCCAGCGTCAGATCGTCGAATTGCTGCGGGACCGCCCGTTCGCCTCCGTGCGCGAGTTGCAGGAGCGGCTCGGTGTCTCGGCGGCGACGGTCAGGCGCGATATCGACCGGATCGATGAGGCCGGTGAAGCCCGCAAGGTCTATGGTGGTATCTCGGCACTCGACGGCGCTTCGCATGCGGGCGTGGCCTTTGCCCGACCCTATGACGAGAACCGTGACCTTGCAGTCGAGGCCAAGCGGCAGATCGCGGCGGTCGCCGCGACCATGGTGCGCGATGGCGATGCCGTCATCGTCCATGGCGGCTCGACCTGCTTTCATCTCGGCGTCAAGCTCGCCGACCGCAGCATCCGGCTCTACACCAACTCGATGCCGCTCGCGGCCTATCTCAGCGATCATGGCCATTGCAGCCTGACGGTTGCCGGCGGCGACCTGCACCGCGAACCAGGCATCATCCATTCGTTGACCCAGGCAACGCCTTTCTATGCCTCGAAATTCTTTCTCGGCACGCAAGGCCTCAACCAGGAAGGGCTGCTGGAATCGCATCCGCTGCTGGTGCGCTCCATCGTCGACCTCAGCCTCTGCGCCGATCAGATCGTGGTGCTGGCCGACAGCCGCAAACTGTCGATCCACGCCCGCAATGTCGCGCTGCCCCTGTCGCGCATCGGCACGCTGGTCACCGATGACGGGCTCTCCGATGCCGATGCGCGCATGCTGGAGGATGCCGGCGTCATGGTGCGGATTGCTTCAACCTCGGGAGCCCTCGCGTGAACGTGGCGGTGCTCGACTTCGGCAAGACCAATTCGAAGCTGTTCGTCTTCGGCCAGGACGGACGCATCCTCGACGAGCGCCGCACGCAGCCGAAATGGACGCGACAAGGCGGTTTCAGCGTACTCGACGAGGCCGCCCTCCATGGCTGGGCGTTCGGTGCCATCACCGACGTGGTCGAAAGCCACGGTGTGGAAGGAGTAATGGTGTCGGGCCATGGCTGCACCTTCGCCCTTGTCGACGACAAGGCGCTGACCCATCCGATCCTCGACTACGAGCAGGAGCCGCCGGCCGAAATCGCGGCGCGGATCGACCGCCGTATTCCGGATTTCGCCGAGACGTTCTCTCCCCGCCTGCCGCTCGGCTTCAACTATGGCCGTCACATGCTGTGGCTGCAGGAAGTCGATCCCGACACGTTCGCGGCGGCGAAATGGTTCCTCGGCTATCCCCAGTACTGGAGCTGGCGCCTCGGCGGCCTGCCGGTCTGCGAAGTGTCCTATCTCGGTTGCCATTCGCATTTGTGGGCGCCGCGCGAACGCGACTTTTCCTCGCTGGTCGACGCCGAGGGTTGGCGCGGCCAGATGCCGGCTTTCGAACGCGCCGGCGCGGTCATCGGCGAGCAGCGCTTCGGCAGTGCCGGGCGCCCGATCGCCATCCACAACGGCGTCCACGACTCCAATGCGGCGCTGTACGCCTATCGACGGCAAGGGCTTGGACCGCTGACCGTCGTGTCAACCGGCACCTGGGTCGTCGTGCTCAATCCCGACTGTCCGCTCGAAGCGCTCGACCGCGACCGCGACATGCTGGTCAATGTCGATGTCGACGGCGGTCCGGTGCCGACCATACGCTTCATGGGCGGGCGCGAATTCGCCGTCATCAGCGGCGGCTGGCAAGGCGCCATCCCGCATGGCCCGATACAGCAGGCGATCGATGCCGGCATCATGGCGCTGCCGAGCTTCGCGCCGGGCGGGCCGATGCCGGATCGCCCTGGCCGGCTGGTCGGACGCATGCCCGATGCCGGTGAACGCGCGGCGGTGGCGCTGCTTTACGTGGCGCTGATGATTGATCTCTGCCTCGACCTCATCCATTCCGATAACACTGTCATCGTCGATGGCGGGTTGAACACTGGCGGCCTGCTCGCCGGGCTGCTGGCGCAGCTGCGTCCCGGTCAGGCCTTCCTGCAAGGTGCCTCGCTGGAAGGCAGCGCCACGGGCGCCGCGGCGCTCGCCTTCGAGAGCGTGGGCCGAGACTTCGCCGCCGAGCCGCCGGAGCCGGTGCAGGCGAAACAATTCGGCGGCATCGCCGGCTATCGCGACACCTGGCGCGATCGCGTTGCCGGGCATGATAGCGCCGCCAGGGCGGCCGGTGGTGCGCGATGAGCGCGGCAGTCCGGACGCCAGCGACGCGCCAGCCGGTGCTGGAGATGCGCCACATCTCCAAGACCTTCGGCGCGATACGCGCCCTGCAGGACGTCTCGCTCAGCGTCCACGCAGGCGAACTGCACGCGCTGATGGGCGAGAACGGCGCCGGCAAGTCGACGCTGATGAAGGTGCTGTCCGGCGCCTATCGGCCGGATCCCGGCGGTGAGATCCTGATCGATGGCGCGCCCGCCGCGACCGGCGATCCGATCAAGGCGCGCGCCGCCGGCATCGCGGTGATCTACCAGGAACTGTCACTGGCGCCGAACCTGACGGTGGCGCAGAACATTTTCCTCGGCAACGAGCCGCGCCGGTTCGGCGTCGTCGACCGCGACCAGTGCAACCGGCGCGCCGCCGAGATCGTCGGCCGGCTCGGTGTCTCCTTCTCGGCGCGTGCCCTGGTTTCCAGCCTGTCGCTCGGCGAGCGCCAGCTGGTCGAGATCGCCCGGGCGCTGTCGACCAATGCGCGCATCATCGTTATGGACGAGCCGACCACGTCGCTGACCTCGCGCGAGACCGACCGCCTGTTCGAGGTGATCGCGACGCTGAAAGCGCAAGGCATCGCCATTATCTACATCAGCCACCGCATGGAGGAGGTCTACCAACTCGCCGACCGTGTCAGCGTGCTGCGCGACAGCGGCTATGTCGGTACGCTCGATCGCGCCGACCTCAACGCGTCGCGCCTGGTCTCGATGATGGTCGGCCGCGATCTCTCCGCCTTCTACAAGAAGGATCATCGTCCGCCGGACGAGAAACGCGCCGTCGCGCTCTCGGTGCGCGGCATGTCCGACGGGCGTCTGCTGAAGAACTGTTCGTTCGACCTCCATCACGGCGAGGTGCTGGCACTGGCAGGCCTCGTCGGCTCGGGCCGCACCGAGCTTGCCAGGCTGATCTTTGGCGCCGACAAGAGCAGCGCCGGCACGATGGAACTCGACGGCAAGCCGGTGACCATCGGCTCGCCGCGCGAGGCGCTCGACGCCGGCATCGCCTATCTCACCGAGGACCGCAAGGAACTCGGCCTGTTCCTCGACATGTCGATTTCGGACAACATCAGCATGGGCGTGCTGGCCGGGGATGCGCGAGCCGGCGGCTTTCGCGATTTCACCGCCGCCGACAGGAGAGCGGCAAAGGCCATTGCCGACCTGTCCATCCGCACCGGCTCGGCACAGGCCAATGCCGGCTCGCTGTCGGGCGGCAACCAGCAGAAGGTGCTGCTCGCGCGCCTTTTGGAGACCGAGCCGAAGGTCGTCATCCTCGACGAGCCGACCCGCGGCGTCGATGTCGGCGCCAAGTCGGAAATCTACCGGCTGATCGACAATCTCGCCAACAAGGGCATCGCCATCCTGATGATCTCCAGCGAATTGCCCGAGGTGATCGGCGTCGCCGACCGCGTGCTGGTGATGCGCGATGGCGCGATCGCTGGCGAGGTGACAGCATCCGAAGGCGAGCCGCTTCGCCAGGAAGCGATCATGGAACTTGCGACGGGAGCGTCTCAGCGATGACAGACAGGACGACCGGGACGAAGAGCGTGGATCAGGCGGCGGTCAGAAGCCGGCGGCTGCGCACCGCGCTTGCGGCGCTTGGCATGCTGCCGGTGCTGGTGCTGCTGGCCGCCGGCTTCCAGTTCATCAATCCGCGCTTTCTGACCGGCACCAACCTGCTCATCGTCACGCAACAATCGTCGATCAACATCGTGCTTGCCGCCGGCATGACCTTCGTCATCCTGACCGGCGGCATCGACCTGTCGGTCGGCTCCATTCTCGCCGCCTCGGCGATGGTGGCGGTGCTGGTGTCGCTGGTGCCGGACTGGGGCCTGCTCGGCGTGCCGGCGGCCATCCTGGTCGGTCTCGGTTTCGGGCTCATCAACGGGCTGCTGGTCGCCTATATCAGGCTGCCGCCGTTCATCGTCACGTTGGGTTCGCTGACCGCCGTGCGCGGCGTTGCCCGCCTGCTCGGGCAGGACACGACGGTGTTCAACTCCGACCTGCCGTTCGACTTCATCGGCAACGGTTCTGTGCTCGGCATCCCCTGGCTGGTCATCATCGCGCTATCGGTGGTGGTGCTGTCCTGGCTGGTGTTGAAGCGCACCGTGCTCGGCACCTGGATCTACGCCGTCGGCGGCAATGCCGAGGCAGCCAGACTGACCGGTATCAAGGTGCCGCTGGTGCTGCTCTTCGTCTACGGCGTTTCCGGCCTGCTCGCCGGTCTCGGCGGCGCGATGTCGGCGGCCCGGCTCTACGCAGCCAACGGCTTACAACTCGGGCAGAGCTATGAACTCGACGCCATCGCCGCCGTCATCCTCGGCGGCACCAGCTTCGTCGGCGGCGTCGGGTCGATCTGGGGCACGCTGATCGGCGGCCTGATCATCGCGGTGCTGTCCAACGGGCTCATCTTGGCCGGTGTCTCTGATATCTGGCAGTACATCATCAAGGGATTGGTCATCATCGTGGCGGTCGCCCTCGACCGCTACCGGCTCCAGGCAGGGGCGAGAACGTGAGTGACCTGGTCGCCGGCATTAAAGACCGGCTTGTGTAACGCACCGTGAGAGGCGCGGGGCATCAGGAGGAAATAAGCGTAATGAAGACCAGATCGGCCAAGGACCTCAACAAGGTCGGCATCTCGGTCGGCCTGCTCGGCAACCCCTTCTTCGTCGCGACCATCAAGGGCATCGAGGATGCGGCCAGGAAGATCAATCCGAAGGTCGAGGTGACGTCGGTATCGGCCGACTATGACCTCAACAAGCAGGTCTCGCAGGTCGATTCCTTTATCGCCGCCGGCGTCGACGTGATCATGCTCAACGCGGTCGACGCCAAGGCGATCGCTCCCGCGGTGAAGAAGGCGCAGGCCGCCGGCATCGTCGTCGCCGCCTTCGATGTTTCGGCGCCGGGTGCCGACGTCACGGTGATGACCAACAACGTCAAGGCCGGCGAGGAGGCCTGCCAGTACCTGGTCGACCAGACCGGCGGCAAGGGCGACTACGTCATCCTCAACGGACCGGCGTCTTCGTCGATCCTGGAGCGGGTGAAGGGCTGCAAGAACGTGCTTGCCCAGCATCCCGACATCAAGATCCTGTCCGACGACCAGAATGCCGAAGGCTCGCGTGACGGCGGCCTGAAAGTGTTCCAGTCGCTGCTCACTCGTTTTGACAAGATCGACGCGGTATTCGCCATCAACGATCCGACGGCGATCGGCGCCGAACTCGCCGCCAAGCAGCTCAACCGCTCCGAGTTCATCTTCACGGCGGTAGACGGCGCACCCGATATCGAGAAGGAACTGGCGTCCGGCAAATCGATGATCAAGGCTTCGGCCTCGCAGGATCCCTATGTGATGGCCGGCCAATCGCTGACGATGGCGGCCGACCTGCTGGCCGGCAAGAAGCCGGCGGAGCCCACCGTGCTGCTCGACCCGAAGCTCATCACCGCCGAAAACCTCAAGGATTACAAGGGTTGGACCGCGGCCCGCTAAGCCTCCCAAGACTGCTGCGGCCGGGCGATCCCGGCCGCACCCATTCTCATCCCATCTCAATGCCGGAGACGATCATGTCGCGCATCGGAATCCATTCCTTCGTCTGGTCGGCAAGCTCGGCGCATAGCGAGCTCGATCGCACGCTGGCCAATACCAAGGAGGCCGGGTTCGACCTGATCGAGTTCTCCTATCTCGACCCCGCCAATGTCGATATCGGCAGGCTTGCCAAACGCATCGCCGATCTTGATCTCGGCGTTGCGATCAGCATTGGATTGCCTGGAGATGGCGATATTTCGAGTGCCGACAAGGCGATCGCCGCGCGCGGCGTCGAGATCCTCAACGACACCATCGCGCTGACGCGCGATCTTGGCGGCCGCAAGGTCGCCGGCATTCTTTCGACCAGCCATGGGCTGCAGGTCGAGGCGCCGACACGCGATCAATGGAACCGCAGCGCGGCAACGCTGGCAAAGGTCGCCGAGACGGCGAAGGCCGCCGGCGTCACGCTCAACCTCGAAATCGTCAATCGCTTCGAGAGCAACCTGCTCAACACCGCCGCGCAGGGCCTCGCCTTTATCGAGGACACCGGGTCGGACAACATCCTCCTGCATCTCGACACTTTCCATATGAACATCGAGGAGGCCGATTTCGGTCTCGCCATCCGCCACGCGGCAGCCAAGATCGGCTATGTCCATATCGGCGAGAGCCATCGCGGCTTCCTCGGCACCGGCAATATCGACTTCGCCGGGATATTCGATGCGCTGACCGCCATCGGCTATGCCGACGACCTCAGCTTCGAATCCTTCTCCTCGGAGATCGTCGACGAAAACCTGTCGAAGAAGACCGCCATCTGGCGCAATCTGTGGACCGACAATATGGCGCTCGCCAAGCACGCGCGCGCCTTCATCGGCCTCGGGCTGGAGACGGCGCAACGCAGGGCGGAGTTGGTCTCGGCACGGCACAAGCCGTAGCACTCCAAGTGGGCGCAGGCAGCGGGCGGGTCATGCCCGGATGCGCGGCCGCGCCTGTTTCGCACTGCACGGCATTGCTCCCGTCATGTGCATCGGCTATCCGACCGCGAACACACGAAGCAAACGGAGCCCGACATGACGAACAAAACCATCTTCAAATTCGGCGCGGTCGAGCACGCGGAAGCCGGCGATCTGCCTGGCTGGATCGTGGTCGAGGGCCAGCCGACCATGCAGACCGCCGTCCAGCACACGACAGAAGACGGCAAGGTGATATCGGGAACCTGGCGGGCCTCGCCCGGCACCTATCATGCGACCTACACCGACTATGAGTTCGTGCACATGATCGCCGGCCGCATCATCATCACGCCCGACGGCGGCACGCCGGTCGAAGTTGGCCCCGGCGACGCCTTCGTGGTGGAAGCCGATTTCAAGGGCACCTGGAAGATCATCGAGCCGGTGACCAAGCATTTTGTCGTCCGGGTCGGCTGAGCCGGCCCGATCGCATCCGAAGCATGAAAAATCCCGCCATGGTTCGCCATGGCGGGTGAGCACGGCCAGCTTTGCGCACATTGCGGCATCGCTACGCGCCCCACCACTTCGCTCTACCTGCTCCGCCATAGAACGGGTTTGCTCCCCGCATGCATCTCCGCACCTGAGGTCTCTGCCGCTTCCGGTTGTGGAACATTCAGCCGGCGCCGGCGTTCTTACCTCACGCTGTCTTTCAGAGATGCAATGCAGTCGCGCGCGACTGGCTTTGGAGGCACTACCATGGCCCGCAACCCACAAAGCACCGCAAGTATAGCCGGCCATCCGATCCATCCCATGCTGATCCCGTTCCCGATCGCTTTCTTCGTCGCCACCTTCGTTTGCGACCTGATCTTCTGGCGAACGGGCAATCCGGGATGGGTCACCGGTAGTCTTTGGTTGCTCGGGGCGGGTTTGATAATGGCCGCCTTGGCAGCTCTTGCCGGGCTGACCGATGTCTTGGGCGATGTTCAAATCCGCAATCTGCGTGACGCGTGGCTCCACGCTGGCGGCAATGTGGTCGTCGTCCTGATCGAACTCTACAATTGGTATTCGCGCTATGCCCATGGCGAGACGGCGGTGATGCCCACCGGCCTTGTCCTCTCGCTGATCGTGGTTCTCATCCTTCTGTTCACGGGTTGGAAGGGATGGGAAATGGTCTACCGTCATCGCGTCGGTGTCGCCGACGGCTCAGACGAAGTGCGCTGACTCTGCGCGGACTATCCTTCGGGGCTGGCAGGTGCCCTTGAGCACGACAGGGGCCGTCCGGCCTAGTCGATAGAGCCACACGAGGGGGCGGCTATCGGCAACGGGTCGCCCATTGCCGGAACATGCCCAGGGCCTATATCCCCTAGCGAATTTGTGATCGGCCCGACCCCGGAATTGTCCGCCCCATTAGTGGTGTTCCGCTACGGTCGTGCCTTCCGCAGCCAGAGGATGCCCATATGAAAAGGTTCAATCCCACGATCAGGCTGACGGCCATGACGGTCTTGATGGGTTTTTATCAAGGCGTGGCAATGGCGCAGATGCCGGCGCAGCAGCCGGATGCAAAATCATTCAAGCTTGGCAAGCTCGACATCGTCGCCCTGCAGGACGCCCAGTTCATCAAACCCAACGATGGCAAGACCTTCGGCCTCGATCATAGCCCCGCGGAAGTCGGCGAACTGCTCAGGGCGGCGGGGGCGCCGACCGATACCATCACGCTGAGCGTTGACGCCCTGCTGGTCAAATCGAAGACCAGTGTCGTGCTGATCGACACCGGTGTCGGCGGCGCGCTGCAGGACAGCCTGACTAAGGCCGGTGTCAAACCCGGTGACGTCAACGAGATATTGATCACCCATTCTCATCCCGATCACATCGGCGGCCTGGTCAAGGACGGCAAGCTGGCTTTTCCCAATGCCACGATAAGGATGTCGGACGTGGAGTGGGATTTTGCCAAGTCCAACAAGGATGCGGCCGATATCGTCAAGGTCATCGCCGACCATGTGAAACCATTCAAGGCCGGCGTCCAAATTGCGCCTGGCATCACCTCGGTAGCGCTCAAGGGCCACACACCTGGCCATGTCGGCTACCAGATCAAATCCGGAGAGGAACGGCTGTTCGATATTGGTGACACGGTGCACAGCTCAATCATCTCGCTCGCCAAGCCGGACTGGGCCTTGGCCTTCGACAGCGACAAGCCGGAAGCGGAGCAGAACAGGGCCAAGACCCTGACGACGCTGGCCGAGGACCACGAGATGATCTTCGCACCACACTTCCCGTTCCCGGGTGTCGGGCAGATCGAGAAGGACGGCGACCACTTCAAATGGGTGCCAAGCGACAAGCCTCGGTAGGGATTGCTTCAGGCAATGGAATTGCCAGCCGCTTGAACCGGAATGGTGATCCCGACAGGAATCGAACCTGTGACCTACAGATTAGGAATCTGCCGCTCTATCCTACTGAGCTACGGGACCACGCGGCCCGACACATAGCCGCTTCGGATCGTTTCGCCAAGAGGGCCGGCCGAACGCAATTCGGCCGGCGCTTTACATGACCGGCCTCAAGCGGCTAGCGCCGTCTCCGCCAGTTTCACCCAATAGCTCATGCCGTGCGGGATGGCTTCGTCGTTGAAGTCATAGGCCGGGTTGTGGAGACCGGCGGTCTCGCCATTGCCGATGAAGATGAAGGCGCCCGGCCGGGCTTCCAGCATGTAGGAGAAATCCTCGCCGCCCATCACCGGCTGGATCGCGCGGTGCACCTGGGCATCGCCCGCCACGTCGGCGGCCACATCGCTGGCGAAGACCGTCTCATCCGCATGGTTGAACGTCACCGGGTAGTTCGCGTCATAGTCGACTTCGATCGTCGCGCCATAGGCGGTAGCCAGCCCCGCGCAGATCGCCCGGATACGCTCTTCCGATTTCTTGGCCACTTCCTTCTTCAGCGTGCGCACGGTGCCGGCGATCTCGGCCGATTCCGGGATGATGTTGTAAGCGTCGCCCGCGTGGAACTTGGTCACCGACACCACCACGGCCTCGACCGGATCGGTGCTGCGCGAGGCGATCGTCTGCAGGGCGCCGACCAGCTGGCTGGCGATGACGATCGGGTCGATCGTGCCGTGCGGCATCGCCGCATGGCCGCCTTTGCCTTTCACGGTGATGGTGAATTCGGCCGTCGCCGCCATGATCGGGCCTGGACGGATGGCGAACTGGCCGACCGGCAGGCCCGGCATGTTGTGCATGCCGAACACTTTCGCGATATCGAAGCGCTCCATCATGCCGTCCTTGACCATCTCGTTGCCGCCGCCGCCGCCTTCCTCCGCCGGCTGGAAGATCACCGCAACGGAGCCGGTGAAATTGCGCGTCTCGGCGAGATATTTCGCCGCGCCGAGCAGCATCGCGGTGTGGCCGTCATGGCCGCAGGCATGCATCTTGCCCGGAACGGTTGACGCGTAGGGCTTGCCGGTGATCTCCTTGAGCGGCAGTGCATCCATGTCGGCGCGCAAACCGATCGTGGGGCCTTCTCCCTGACGGCCGCGGATAACGCCGACGACGCCCGTCTTGCCGAGCCCGGTCACCACATCGTCGCAGCCAAACTCTTTCAGCTTTTCGGTGACGAAGGCCGCGGTCTTGAAGACATCGAAGTTCAGCTCTGGCGTCTGGTGCAGATGCTGTCGCCAGCCGGCGACTTCGTCCTGCATTTCGGCGGCGCGGTTCAGGATTGGCATGGTGGTTCCATTTCGTTGTTGGTGCAGCCGGCTTCAGCCTGAGGTTTTGCAATTGGGCCGGTGCTTTGCAATTGTGCCGCAGGCTTTGCAATTGTGCCCCGGGCTTTGCAATTGTGATTGTCAGGCGCTTTGCCATGTTGGCGTCACATAGGGTAAATAGCACCGCAATAATGCGGTCCGGTTTTTGAGGGTCGGATCCTTATGCTGGCGGTCACGTAACGAAATCTTACGGAGCCAGGGGCAATCAGGGCAAGAGGCGATTTCGGATTCGATCATGCGGCACAGGCATTTCCTCAAACTATTCCCGGCTGGCGCAATCATGCTGTCGGTTCTGGCCGGGTCGGCTCTGGCCAATCCGGTGGTGGTCTTCGACCTGAAGAGCGGCCAGATCCTGCAGCATCAGGATGCGTTCAAGCGTTGGTATCCGGCGTCGCTCAGCAAGCTGATGACCGCCTATGTGACCTTCAGGGCGATCGCGGCGGGGGAAGTCCAGCTCGATTCACCGATCAAGGTGACCAAACACTCCGCCGGCGAACCGCCGAGCAAGATGGGTTTCAAGCCGGGCTCGGTGATGCGGCTCGACAATGCGCTGAAGATGATGCTGGTCAAATCGGCCAACGACATCGCCATGGCGGTCGGCGAGAATGTCGGCGGCTCGCAGGCCGCTTTCGCCGAAAGGATGAACGCCGAGGCGGCCCGGCTCGGCATGAACGGCACCCATTTCGTCAACCCGAACGGCCTTTACTCGCCCGACCAGTACACGACGGCGCGCGACCTTTCGATCCTGGTGATGGCGATCCGCCGCGAGTTCCCGCAATATGCGCCGTGGTTCTCGATCGAGGGGCTCGCGGTCGGCAAGAAGGCGATTCCGAACTACAATCTCCTGATCGGCCGTTATCCCGGCGCCGACGGCATGAAGACCGGCTTCGTCTGCCCGTCCGGCTTCAACATGATCGGTTCGGCGACCCGCAATGGGCGCACGCTGGTGGCTGTTGTGCTCGGCGAGAAGTCGGCGGTCAGCCGTGCCGAAACCGCGGCCAAATTGCTCGATCTGGGCTTTGGCACGCCTGCCGCCGGGTCGACCACCGTCACCACGCTCGCTCCCTACGGCGATCTGATCTCGCCCAATGACATGCATGACGAGGTCTGCAAAAGGAAAACGAAGGCGGAGCAGTCCGAAGCGCCGCCCGCCACCGCCGCCAAGGACGCGCCGAAATCACCCTATCGGGAGAAGCTCGACCATGTGCCGACACTGGTTGCCGTCGGCCTCGGCGGCGCCACCGGTCCGGCGCCGAAAGCGATCCTCGACGAGGGCGCGCAGGAATATTCCGACGTGCCGATCCCGACCTGGCGGCCTGACAAGCCCGTACCCGCCGGCACCGGCCCGAAAGTCGCGGGTGCCGCCGCGCAAGGCGACCAGCCGGCCAAGGTGGCGAATTAGAGCATAGTCCAAAAAATCCGGTTTTCGCTGGAGATCATGCTCAAATCAAAAGGCAGAATCAGATGAACGGTTTCCCGATCCCCGTCTCGGTGCTGACCGGCTTCCTCGGCGCCGGCAAGACCACGCTGCTCAACCGGCTCCTGAAGGATCCGGCGCTGGCCGACACCGCGGTCATCATCAACGAGTATGGAGAGGTGGCGATCGACCATCTGCTGGTCGAGCAGGCCTCCGACGGCATCATCCAGCTTTCCGACGGCTGCCTGTGCTGCACGGTGCGCGGCGAACTTGTCGACACGCTGGCCGACCTGGTCGATCGGCTGCAGACCGGCCGCATCGCCCGCCTTGCCCGCGTCATCGTCGAGACCACGGGGCTGGCCGACCCGGCACCGGTGCTGCAGTCGATCATGGGCCATCCGGCCCTGGTCCACGCTTTTCGGCTCGATGGCGTCATCACCCTGGTCGATGCGGTCAACGGCGATGCGACACTCGATGCGCATGTCGAGGCGGTCAAGCAGGTCGCGGTCGCCGACCGCATCGTGCTCTCCAAGGCCGATCTGGTCGCCGATCCCGGCGATCTCGAAACGCTGCGGGCGCGCTTGCGGCAGATCAATCCCGGGGCTCGACTGCTCGATGTCGGGGAGACGAAATCCAGTGTGGCGGCGCTGTTCGACTGCGGCCTCTACAACCCGGCCACCAAGTCCGCCGACGTGCGGCGCTGGCTCGGCGAAGAGGTCGCGCATGATCACGACCATGATGGCCACCATGACCATCATGATCATGCCCATCGCCACGACCAGCGCGTAAAAACCCATTCGCTGGTGCATGACGGGCCGGTGCCGTTTTCAGCCATCGAGATGTTCCTCGATCTCCTGCGTTCCACACATGGCGAGCACCTGCTGCGGATGAAGGGCGTCATCGAACTGCAGGAGGACCCATCGCGGCCGCTGGTCGTGCATGGCGTGCAGAAGATCCTGCATCCGCCGGTGCGGTTGCCATCCTGGCCGGACAGCCAGCGCGGCACGCGGCTGGTGCTGATTACGCTCGACATGCCGGAAGACTACGTGCGCCGGCTGTTTTCCGCCTTCACCAACCGGCCGTCGGTCGACACGCCCGACCGCGCGGCGCTGGAACACAATCCGCTGGCGATCGCCGGACGTTGAGTCTTACGGGCGCTGTTCGCCGCGTTCCACCAGAAAGCGATGGCCATCGGGCATCGCCGCTATCTCGATCAATTGGTGACCGCTGTCGGCGCAGAATGCCGGAATGTCGATGACGGCCAGCGGATCGGTCGTCTCTAGCCAGAGCCTGCTGCCGGGCTGCATACCGGCCAGGCGCTTTTTCGCCTTCAGTACGGGCAAGGGGCAGTTCAGCCCTTTCAGGTCATAGACCGCGGCTTGTTTTAAGTCATGCATATCGCTGACCCAAAACCGCTACGCACTTTTGGGCGACATGCATTGGCCAACTCAGCCGCCGAACATGCCGAGCAGCTTGTTCTTCAGCTTCGTCACGCGGCTCTCATCGGCACTTGCAGCCTGCGTCTCGGCCGCAGGTGCGGCCTCGGTTGGGGCAGCGATGGTCGCGGTGGCGACGGGAGCTTCCTTGGCGGCCTTGGCCGCTTCCTTTGCAGCCACAGCTTGCGCCTTGGCTGCTTCCTTTTCAGCCAACGCCTGTGCCTTGGCTTGCTTGGCGGCCTCGATGGCCGCCAGCCTCTGCTCCTCCGCCTTCTGCTTGGCTGCCTTCTCGGCGTCGAGCGCGGCCATCTTGCGGCCGGCGGGCGAATCGATGCGGCCCATGCGCGCCGTCTCGGTCACCGAACCGTCGGTGTTGAGCGACGGCGGATCGATCGGCACGCGCTCGCCACGAGCCCGGCGCTTCGACCAGTCGGAGACGATGCTGGCTTCCTTGATGCCGGCAATCGTCGGCTTGGGTGGCGGCACGCTGGCCTTGAGCGCGCTGTTGAAGGCCGCGTCATAGGTGCTTTGATAGGCGTTGTAGGCGCTCTTCAGCGAATCCGGCTGCGTGGTCGCCGGGCAGGGGCCGGTCGGATTGAAGGTCTGCCCATCGGCGGCCACCTGGTTGAAGACGTAGCGTTTCTCGCAGACGTCGACCTTCGGCGGCACCTTGGTGACCTCGAAATTGTCGTAGCCGACCTTGAGCATCTTCCAGAATTCGTAATTCGGGTCGCTGCGGTAGCGCGCCATATTGGCCGCGGTCATGCGGAACGGAAAAGCCTGGATCTGGAACTCGGTCTGCCCGCCTTGGAAGGCGTCACGACCGAAGGCGTAGATCTGCTCGATCTGTGCGTCGGTCATCGAATAGCAGCCCGATGACGAGCAGGCGCCATGAACCATCAGATTCTGCCCGGTGCGGCCATTGGCACGATCATAGGCGTTGGGAAAGCCGATGTTGAACGACAAATGGTAGTTCGAGCGCGGATTCATCTGCGACGGGCGAACCGTGTAAAAACCTTCCGGCGCCTGGCGGTCGCCTTCTGTGTATTTCGGCCCGAGCTTGCCCGACCATTTGCAGATGTCATAGCTCGCTACCATGTCGTAGCGGCCGTTGGTCTTGGCCTTCCAGATCTCGAGCTTGCCTTCTTCCTTGAAGATGCGTGCCATCACCGACGAGGTGCGGACCATACCCTTGGCTCTCATGTCGGCAAGGATTTTGTCGGGCAGCGGCTTGTTGGCTTCCGGGGCAAAGTCCTTCATCGACGAATCATTGCAGCCCGCGACGGCTATCGAGGCGGCAAGGACTCCAGTACGTGCAAGCTTGGCAAACATGGGCAAGGCTATGTCTTTTTTCTCGGGCCAATGGCTTCGAAACGGCCAAACCCGCATGCTGAACACCGACGGACCGTAAGCCCGTTAACCTTGAAAATTCCTTACCGCAAGGCTCGGCCAATCTCTCACGGTGATTTCATTGAACCGAATGGGGCGGCATTTTTGTGGCGAAATTGCTCATCGCCGCCACATTGCCAAGGACAGGGAGCTTCCGCCAGCCGTGTTCCGCCGCCCAAGGGGCGTCAGAGGCTGCGGCCCATCGCCAGATATTTCTCGCGGCGCTGTTCGCGGAAATCGGTGTTGGCGCCGGCAAATTCCTTCATCGTCTTGGCGATGAGATCGCCCGTCGCGGCAATCACCGTTTCGGGCGCGCGCTGGGCACCTCCCATCGGTTCGGGGATGATGGCGTCGATGATCTTCAGTTCCAGCAGGTCCTGGGCGGTGATCTTCATGTTGGTCGCCGCGTCCTTGGAGCGGGTTGTGTCGCGCCACAGGATGGAGGCGGCGCCTTCAGGCGAAATCACCGAATAGATGGCGTGTTCCAGCATGTAGACGCGGTTGGCGGTGGCGATCGCGATGGCGCCGCCCGAACCGCCTTCGCCGATGACCACCGAGATCGACGGCACTTTCAGGCCAAGGCAGGCCGAGGTCGAGCGGGCTATGGCTTCGGCCTGGCCGCGCTCCTCGGCGCCGACGCCGGGATAGGCGCCGGCCGTGTCGACCAGCGTCAGCAGCGGGATCTTGAAGCGATCGGCAAGCTCCATCAGCCGCACCGCCTTGCGATAGCCTTCGGGGCGCACCGAGCCGAAATTGTGCTTCAGGCGGCTCGCCGTGTCCGAACCCTTTTCCTGGCCGAGAATTGCGATGGGTTCGCCGCGAAAACGGGCAAAGCCGCCGACGATCGCCTGGTCCTCGCCGAAATTGCGGTCACCGGCGAGCGGCGTGAAGTCGCTGAACAGGCTCTTGATGTAGTCGACGCAGTGCGGCCGGTCGGAGTGGCGCGCCACCTGCACCTTCTGCCACGGCGTCAGCGCCTTGTAGAGTTCGCGCAGCGCATCGCGCGAGCGCTTCTCGAGCCTGGTGATCTCATCGGCGACATCGACCGCCTCGCCGTTCTCGGCAAGCTTCTTGAGCTCGAGGATCTTGAGCTCAAGATCCTGCACCGGCTTTTCGAAATCGAGGTAATTGTACATGCTTGGGCGGACCGATGCGTCGGAAGGCAAGACTGCGGAACCATTGAAACCTAGGCTCCGGGCGGTGAAATGTCGTCCTCACATAGCGATATGAGGTCTAGTCGGCAAGCGGATGATGATCGTTGACCAGCCGCACCAGCCGCTCCTCCAGCACGTGGGTGTAAATCTGTGTCGTCGATATGTCGGCATGGCCGAGCAGTTGCTGCACGGCCCTGAGATCGGCGCCGTTCTGCAGAAGGTGGCTGGCGAAAGCATGGCGCAGCACGTGCGGTGAGATCTTGGCCGAGGCAATGCCGGCGCGCGCCGCCAATCCTTTCAGATCACGGGCAAAGACCTGGCGCGAGAGATAGCCGCTATCGGATGCCGCCGGAAACAGGAACGGGCTGTTGGCGAAGGCGGGCAGCTTGGCCCGAGCGCCAAGCCAGCTCCGCATCGCCGCCCGCGCCTTGGCCGACAGCGGCACCATGCGTTCCTTGTCGCCCTTGCCGCGCACCATGAAGAAACGGTCGTCGCGTTGCGCCACCGTCACCGGCAGGCCGACCAGCTCGGAAACGCGCAGACCCGTGGCGTAGAGCACTTCGACCAGCGCATGCAGGCGCAGCGCCGCCAGCCTGTCGGCGTGGGCGAGCCCGGCATCGCCGGCTTCGTGCGCGGCGCGGTCGATCAGCCGGCCGGTTTCGGCCTCGCTCATCGTCTTGGGCAGCGGGCGGCCCTTTTTCGGGCTGTCCAGCGTGCCGGTCGGGTCGTCGCCTCGCAGACCTTCGGCATAGAGGAACTTGAAGAATTGGCGGATCGCCGACAGTTTGCGCGCCTGCGAGGTCGGCGCGAAGCCGCGCGCGGCAATGTCGTCGAGATAGGCCCTGATGTCGGCGGCACCTGCGCGGGCAAGTCCGCCATCGATCCCGTCGGAAGCATCCTCCAGGTCGCGGCGATAGGAGGAAAGCGTATTCTCGGCCGCCCCCCGCTCGGCACTCATCATTTCCAGGAAGGCCTCGATACGGGCGGCGCTGTTCATTTCCTTGAGGCGGTTCCGAGTCAGTTTTTTGGGATTCAGTTTTTCTTAGGATTGAGTTTTTCCGGCGGAATACGCACGCTCATTTCCGCTTTTTTCGGCTCGACGAACATCACCAGCGCGAACATCGTACCATAGGCAATGCCGGCCAGAATCGCGAGGGTCACGACAAAGCGAAACAGTGTCGGCATCAATTCTCGCCCGTCTTTTTGTTCTGCGTTTCCAAACCCTGTGCCCTTATGGGACGCCAATCCGGCCAATTCAAGGAAGAAGCGGGGCCCTGTTAGCAACTTCTGATGCGAGCGTCGCCCTGTCCATATCAGCCCAAGGCACTCGGCACGCTTGACGCAAACCGGCTTTTCATGTCGATACGCCGGCAAAGAGGGCCCAAGAAACAGCTGATGAACGCGTTACAGGCAAATCCTCCAGGCGAGACCCATGCCGCGCTGCTTGGCCGGCTGGGCGGCCGGTCCATTGTCTTTGTCGGGCTGATGGGCGCCGGCAAGACGGCGATCGGCCGCAAGGTATCGATGATGCTTTCGCTGCCCTTCATCGACAGCGACCAGGAGATCGAGAGCGTGTCGCGAATGACCGTTCCGGAACTGTTCGAGCGCTATGGCGAGACCGAGTTCCGGGCTTTGGAACAGCGTGTCATCCTGCGCGTGCTTGAAAACGGCCCGCAGGTTCTGTCGACCGGCGGCGGTGCCTTCATGAACGCGCAGACGCGCGAGGCCATCGCCACGCACGGCGTGTCGGTGTGGCTGAAGGCCGAGCTCGACCTTCTGATGGACCGCGTTTCCAAGAAGCAGAACCGGCCGCTTTTGAAAAGCGCGGATCCCCGCGCCGTGCTGGAGCGGCTGATGGGGGAGCGCTATCCGGTCTATGCCACCTCTGACATCACCGTGCCGACCCGCGACGATCGCAAGGAGGTCATCGCGGCGGAGGTGCTTGAGGCGCTGTGCCGGCATTTCGGCATCGATGCGATAGCCGCGACGGGCGAGGTCGATACATGAGCGCGGATCAGCCAGTCACCGTCGAAGTCGGTCTGGGTGACCGGGCCTACGACATCTTGATCGGCTCGGGCCTGCTGTCGCGCGCCGGCGCCGAGATTTCGCGCCGGCTGCCCGGCACACGCGCCGCCGTCGTGACCGACGAGAACGTCGCCGCCGCGCATCTCGATGGGCTGAAGGCCGGCCTCGAGAGGGGTGGCATCCAGTCGGCCGTCATCACGATGCCGCCCGGCGAGAAGACCAAGAGTTTTCCCCATCTCGAGGCGGTGGTCGATGGCGTCCTGGCAGCCAGGCTGGAGCGCGGCGACGTCGTCATCGCGCTTGGCGGAGGCGTCATCGGCGATCTCACCGGTTTTGCAGCCGGCATCGTTCGGCGTGGCATGAATTTCGTGCAGGTTCCGACCTCCCTTCTGGCGCAGGTCGATTCCTCGGTCGGCGGCAAGACCGGCATCAACAGCCCGCGCGGCAAGAACCTCGTCGGGGTCTTCCTCCAGCCCAGGCTGGTGCTGGCCGACACCGAAGTGCTCGACACGCTGCCGATCCGCGAATTCCGCGCCGGCTATGCCGAGCTTGCCAAATATGGGCTGATCGACCGGCCGGAATTCTTCGCCTGGCTGGAAGCGAACTGGGAAAAGGTGTTCGCCGGCGGACCGGAACGGGTCGAGGCCATTGCCGAGGCCTGCCGCGCCAAGGCCGATGTCGTTGCCCGCGACGAGTTCGAGACCGGTGACCGCGCCCTGCTCAATCTCGGGCACACATTCGGCCATTCGCTGGAAGCCGCCACGCAGTATGACGGCGCTCGCCTTGTCCATGGCGAAGGGGTGGCCATCGGCATGGCGCTGGCGCACCGGTTCTCGTCGCGGCTCAATCTCGCCAGCCCCGACGACGCGGCCCGCGTCGAGGCGCATCTGGGTGCCGTCGGGCTGCCGTGGCGGATGGCCGATATCCCGGGCGAACTGCCAGATGCCGAAGCCCTGCTTTCATTCATCACGCAGGACAAGAAGGTGTCGCGCGGCGCGCTGACCTTCATTCTGACGCGCGGCATCGGCCAGGCCTTCATCGCCAAGGACGTGCCGGCCTCGGAAGTGCTGTCGTTCCTCAGGGAAAGCCACCCAGCCAGCCGGAAAGCCGGCTGAGATGGACACTGGCTGGGTCGTCGTCGCCGTCCTTACCATTATCGTCGTGCTGGTCGTTGCCGTGCGCACACGCCTGCTTGCCATGTTCGGCTATGAACTGTCGCACATCGAGCCGCCGCGCTCGAGCCAGGACGAATTGCGCGGCGCGGTCGACGATTTCCGCCGCGACGGGCAGATGGTGCGCGAGGACCGCGACCGCATCGGCGGTCTGTTCGATCTAGAAGAGCTTGAAGTGTCCGACGTCATGGTCCACCGCACCAACATGCGCTCGGTCAATGCCGACAACGCGCCGGAAGCGGTGGTGCGCGAGATCCTGCAGAGCCCGCATACCCGCATGCCGCTCTGGAAAGGCTCGCTCGACAACATCGTCGGCGTGCTGCACGCCAAGGATCTGCTGCGGGCGCTGAACGAGGTTGGCAACGATTTTTCGCAGATCGATGTGATGAAGATCGCGTCAAAACCCTGGTTCGTGCCCGACACCACGACCTTGCAGGAACAGCTCAACGCCTTCTTGCGCCGCAAGGCGCATTTCGCCGTCGTCGTCGACGAATATGGCGAGGTCGAGGGGCTGGTGACGCTGGAGGACATCATCGAGGAGATCGTCGGCGAGATCGCCGACGAGCATGATGTCGACATCCAGGGCGTCAAGCAGGAGGCCGACGGTTCCGTCGTGGTCGAAGGCACGGTGCCGATCCGCGACCTCAACCGGGCGCTCGACTGGAACTTGCCCGACGAAGAGGCGACCACCATCGCCGGCCTCGTCATCCACGAGGCGCAATCGATCCCCGAGGAGAAGCAGGCTTTTACGTTCCACGGCAAGCGCTTCGTCGTCATGAAACGCGACAAGAACCGGATTGCCAGGGTCAGGATCCGGCCGGCCGGCGACAGTTAGAGCGGTTCAGTGTTTGATAGAATCGTCTAACTCTTTGTTCTTACGCAAGACCACTAGAGACGCCCGATCTGTGCTGATCGAGAACGGGACTAGCAGGAGCGCTTCACGCCAACTGCGCTGCCAAAGAGGCCAACGGCTATGCCGGCATTGACGCAACCTCTCAACCTCTTCCTTACCAAGGGAGTGCTCTACCACTGAGCCACAGAAGATGGGGTGGAAACCAGACTGGGAAAGCGCCGACTGCGTTGACGAGCCTGGATTTCGGCGGCCATCAGCTTCTGGATTTGCCACAGGTTTCTGTCGCGGATTCCATGTTCTTCCAGTTTGCTGATGGTGTTAAACGCATACGGTCGCGGACCCCCAGTGCCCAGCCGCTTGAGAAAGCACACTGGCGACCTCCGATAGAGGTCTCTTGCCAGCCGTCTATCCCATCGAGGCACATTCGTCGGAGGATTTGCACCGATCGCGCGTTCAAGCACAGCCGGACGATCTGCCTTTGCTTGTCGCCGGGTGGCAGGCGATACGCACTTAGATCGCCTCGCCGACACCAGCCGTCGGCCGCTGCTGTATCAAACGGTGCATTCTGCGGCCAATGATCATCAGCTGCCGAGCGGTGTTGTTACGCAGCCGGCGAATACGCCATTCCAATCCGATCTCGGTGACGATCGCCTTGGCATAAAGGCTGGCACCCATGGGAATCGACCACTGCATGGTTACGTGCGCCGCCGGATAAATGTTCCGGACATCAAAAGGGCCCGCCAGGTGGGACCCGACGGGCAAAAGTTCAGGATGCTGGGATCAACCAGCATAGGTCAACGAATGGCGGCGGCATTGGTTGCGGAGGGACTGACCCAGCAGATGCGCCACTTGGGTTTCTTTGACGGCCAGCTACCCGGATCACCCCAAAAACAGTCACATTGTGCAGTCGTCTTTTACCGATTTCTATTTGCGGATGCCGACGTGATCGGGCTATCGGAAGGCCTAGGCTGGGTGGGATCGGTGGATAACGGAATGGATATCGGAATAGCAACGCGCCCGAGCGGCGACATCGGCGACATCGTTGAAGACAGCGTCGAATTTGTGCTGCTTGTCGAGGCGGGCATTCTCGAAG
>NZ_JAPYKS010000036.1:0-40584 GCF_037179605.1 Mesorhizobium salmacidum (SeqCode) | reverse complement strand
CGCGGGCGCACGGTCGCCTGGACGACTGACATCGGGCCGCATTGGCTGTCGCAGGACTTTCTCGGGTGGCCGCTCTACGGCCGACTGATGGGGAATATGGTGCGCTGGCTCGCGGGCAACGAATAACCGAATAGAGGCGGATACTGGTTTAGGGCCGTTGCCGGTTCTCGCTGCAGGCCTTACAGCGACACAGCGATCCTTTCTACCGACGACGGTGAGGTCATTTTGGCGGTCGTCACAATGTTACAAGATATCACGTAACTGGTTGATTTCATTAATCTAACTTAGAGTTCAATCCTCCGTTAGAGAGGGCGATCGTTCGCCTTGATCCTCACGTCAGGCGTTCGGAGTTCTGCTTGGTCATCGCCTCAGCCCGGCTATGAAAGCTCTTACTCGATCGGGGTCGACCTGGTTCCACCAGACGCCGTCATGCTTCAGCGCGCTGGCAATGATGACGCCATCGACGATGCCAAGGATGTCGTTGGCATTATCGGGCGTCACGCCGCTGCCGACAAGCGTCGGCAAGCGGGCAGCTCCCTTGATCATTCGGATGTAGCTCAGATCCGCAGCGTGTCCCGTGCGCTGACCCGTCGCGATGATGGCGTCGGCGTCGAAGAAGACCAGATCCTTGACGAGTTCCTCCACCGGGCGGTCGGCAACGATCGCGTGCGCGCCATGCTTGACGTGGGCATCGGCGAAAATGCGAATGCCGTTGGCGCGCAGCCTGGCGCGGTAGCGTGTTGCGCGGCCTGCTTCCCCTTCGACAAAGCCCTCGTTGGCGACGTAGGCATTCGCCCACTGATTCACTCGGACGAAGCCCGCACCTGCGGCGCTGGCGATCGCGAGCGCCGGGATCGCGGCGTTTGCGAGCACATTTATGCCAATCGGCTTGCCGAGTTCGCGGCGAATACGGTCGGAGACGACCGCCATATGGGCCGCTGTCTCCGGCCCTATATCGTCAGGTTTGGCAAAGGGGATGTCGCCATGATTCTCGATGATCACGCCGTCGCACCCGCCATCGAGATAGGATTTCGCATCATCGAGCCCCCGCTGATAGATCGCCTCGACCGCCTCGCCATCATAGCGCGGCGCGCCAGGAAGCGGCGCAAGGTGAACGACGCCGATCACCACCTTGGTGCGGCCGAAAAGCTGAACGAGTGCGTCGACGCCTGATTGACCGATCGGATGTGAGGGCTGGGTCATGAGAGCTCCGTTTGATCGATGAGCGCCGCCATTTCAGACGCGGAAGGACAGGATGATAGCGTGCCCTGACGTGTCACTGCGATCGCGGCGGCCGCGAGCGCAAGCTTCAGTGCCGATCTAACCGACATTTTCCTGGCAAGCCCGCCGGCCAGACACCCGCAGAACACATCGCCGGCGCCGCTGGTGTCGACCACCTCGACATGTGGCGCCGGCAAACGAAATGATCCTGTCTGGCCCGAGCCAACCACGAGACATCCCTCGGCGCCGAGCGTGATCACGACGGTGCCTGCGCCTTTTGCCGCTAGCGAGTCGGCGGCAGCGGCCATATCGCCTCGGCAGCTCAGCGCCGTCGCCTCGTTTTGGTTCACCACCAATACTTCCGCAAGACCGAAATCGGGCAAAGCTGCTGCATCGATAGGGCTGGCATTCAGAACGGTGCGCGCGCCGTTTTCCCGTGCTGCCCGCAGGCAGGCATTTGTCGCGGCGCCTCGCAGGTTTCCTTGCATGACAAGGATATCACCAGGCGCAAGCCGGTGCGCAAGTGCGGTTTGCGAAGTCGGATCGAATGCTTCGCAGCAGGCGACACCGCTGACGATGAAGTTCTCGCCGCCGGCATCAATGACGATAGTCGAACGGTCGCTTGGCAGGTCGAATTCGTTCGCCTGGATGTCGGGCAGCTCCCTGTCGAGGCGGCTCCTGATCCATGCGCCGGCGGAGTCCTTGCCGAGCGCCGTCCAAAGGGTCACCGACGCGCCCGTGCGCGCGGCCGCGACTGCCTGGTTCGCGCCTTTGCCACCGAGGCCGTCAGCATAGGCAATCGCGTTCAAGGTCTCGCCCGGGGCAGGGAACCGGCAGAGACGAAACGTTGTGTCGACACAGGCATTGCCCACGACGTGGACTTGCATGGCTCAGTTCTCACTGGTCGCCCAGAGAAGCATCTGTTCGAACAGGGTCTTGTAGCCTTTCCAGGCGATGAACTCCGGTGGTAGCCAATGCGGCCCGACATCGGATGTCCAAGCTACGGTGCGGCCCTTGCCATAGCGGCCGGTTACAAGCAGCGGCAGTGATCCGTATTCCGACGACACGGTAGCCAGAACTTCTGACCCGTCTTTCAGCGTCACCTCGTTGAAGCCGAGCAGGATTGGCCAATCCGAACCGAGACCCTTCAAGATCGGATGGCTCGAGGAGCCTTCCAGGACAGGTGCAAAGCCTTCCGGCACCTCGACACGGTCGTCGAACGCGAGGCAGTTCACCGGCAGCACCTCCTCGACCGGCGTCTTGCGATAGCGCGCGCCGCCATTGATGCCCTGGAAGCTATAGTAGCCGCCGAACATCAAAAGCCCGCCGCCTCCACGCACATAGTCGCGCAGCAGACGCAGCCGGTTCGGCGTCGGCTTCGAGTGGACCCAGGTGTCGGGATGCAGAAGCAGCGTGTTGGCGCCAATGTCGGAAAGCACCACCGCATCATATGCCGAGAGGGCATCCATCGCTTGAGGAAAACTGCGCTGTGCCTCATGCGCCGGCATGAAGGTCACATCGAAATCAGTCGTCGTCAGCGCCGTCAGCAATTCGTCCGCGCCGGTGTGGTAAGTGACCGTCGGAAACTGGTCGAAACCCTTGATATGGGTCGCGGTCGACACCCAGGATTCGCCGGCAAGCAGGATCTTTTTCTTCGACATTTGAACTCCGTCGTCACTCAGGCCACTTACGTCTGGCACGCAAACACAGCTTTTGGATTGGCGATCAGCATGCGATCGATGGCTGGCTGCTCGACGCCATGCCGTTTCAGGCGCGGTATGAAATGCTTCAGGATATAGCCGTAGCCGAAGCCGCCGAAGCGGGTCAGCATGATCTTGAGGAACACATCCTGCGAGAGCAGCAGGCGGTCGCCGAAGCCCGCTTTGACAAGCGCCGCGATTGCTCGCGCATTCTCTTCATCGGACGGCGACTGCGCGTCCTGGTCAGCATAGTAGTAGTCCATGCCGATCATGTCGTATTCCAAAAAAGCTCCGCGCCGGGCGAGACTTGTCTGATACTCGGGATCGTCGTGGCTGGGATTCATGTGGCAGAGCACGGTGTGGCGAAGATCGGCGCCCTCCGCCTCGACGACATCGAGCACCTCGTGCGCCAATCGCTCCCAGCCCGGCAGATGGATTGAAAGCGGCACACCCGTGATCCGCGAGGCTCGGGCGGCAGCTCTCAGCGACTTTCGTTCCTCGGAGGTGAAGTCCTTGCTGACGCCGATCTCGCCGATCAGGCCGGCCAGGATCTGCGGCTGCGTCGCGCCGCCACCCACATCGTTGACGATAAACTCGGTCACCGCGTCGACATCCATCGCCTTCAACCAGTCGGGATGCGTGTGCTCGAGATAGAAGCCGGTGCCCATGACTATCTTCAGGCCCGACATGCGACTGATGCGGGCGAGCTTATCTGGATCGCGGCCGATACCGATATTGGTCGCGTCGACGACGGTGTGGCCGCCGAGCGCGCGATACCGTTGGAGCTCCGACAGCGCCAGGTCACTGTCGTCGAGTGAAACGTTGTCGCGATTCACGTAAGGGTTCATGCGCAGTTCGCCGATGATCTCGATGTTCACCGGCTGCTCGGCGAGCGCCATGTCGTCCGGATGACAAGGACATTTCCAGGTGCGCGCGCCGTCGAGCAAGATGTGCTCGTGCATCAGGGTAATTCCCATCTCATCGACCGGGACGGGCCCAAGCACGGTCATTACATGCCCGGTTTCGACCCCGATTTCCAGCCGCTGCCTTCGAGGCGCGTCATCGAAGAGATTGCTCATGGGCTCAACGGCTCCGCACGGCGCCGCGGAATAGGCGGAAGTTCAGCCAGATGGCAATCAGGATGATTGATCCGGTCACGATCGGCGTGAGGAAAGGCGACAGGTGCGCCAGAATCAGCCCGTTGCCTATGACAGCCACGGTCAGCGCGCCGAGCACTGTGCCGGTGATCGTTCCGCGGCCGCCGAAGAGGCTGGTTCCGCCAAGCACGACGGCAGCGATCACTTCGAGCTCGAAACCCTGCCCCGCGTTTGAGGATCCTGATCCGAGCCGGGCAGCAATGATGATCCCCGCAAGGGCGGCCGCGGCGGCGGAAATCACGTAAACGAAAAGGGTCACCAGCCGCGTGTTGACGCCGGCGCGTCTTACCGCTTCGGCGTTGGCGCCGACGCCGGTCACATAACGGCCAAACGGCGTCTCGTTGAATGTCAGATAGGCGACCGCGAGTATAGCCAGCGCGATCAGCGCTGGCACCGGCACCCCAAGGAACCAGGCGCGGCCTATGACCGTGAAAAGGCTTCCCGGCTCGATGGGTATGGAGTAGCCGCCGGTGATCAGCAGCGCCACACCGCGGATCACCGAAAGCCCTGCAAGGGTGACGATGAATGCCGGGATGCCCTCGTAGGCCACAAAATAGCCCTGCACCGCGCCAAGCAGAGCACCGAGCGCCAGCATGGAGAGGATGACTGCCGGCCACGGCACGCCGAGCTGCAGAAGTGTGGCCGACAGCGTTGCCACCAGTGCCAGAACGGACCCGACAGAAAGATCGATGCCGCCCGTGGTGATGACGAAGGTCATCGCCGCGCCAACGATCAGCAGCGGCGCGGATTGTCGCAGGATGTTCAACAGATTGGGCGATGTAAGAAAGGCGCTCGTCGCCACAGAAAAGATGATGCAAACGACAAGAAAGAACAGCGCAATCGACACGACGCTGCCATTGGCGAGCATCGCATCTCGCCATGTGCCTTCCCGCGGCCTTCGGGACTGAGCGGAGTGGGTCGAGGTCGCTTCGCTCATGCCGACGCTCCATCGCGATTTCGGCCAGCGGCGGACCGGGCATTGAACTTGCGGCCCACAATCAGATTGACCACGTCCTCGATGCTGGTGTCGCCGATCAACCGCTCGGCGACACTGCGTCCTTCATACATGACCTGAATGCGGTGGCATACGAGGAACAGATCCTGGAGGCGATGGGTGATCAGTATGACGCTGACGCCGCGCGCGCTCACAGTGCGGATTAGGTCCAGCACAGCCTCGACCTCGGCGACGGCAAGCGCGGCTGTCGGCTCATCCATGATCAGCACGGACGGCTCGAACGAGGCGGCGCGGCCGATCGCGATCGACTGCCGCTGCCCGCCGGACAGATTTTCCACCTTGAGCCGCGTGTCGGCGATAACGATGCCGAGACGGTCGAGCATCTGGCGTGTCTGCTCATGCATGCGCTTCTTGTTGAGAAAGGAAATGCCTGCAATGCGCCGGCGCGGCTCGCGGCCGAGAAAGAGATTGCCGGCGACATCGACCGTGTCGCAGAGCGACAGGTCCTGGTAGACCATCTCCACGTGCGCTGCCCGCGCGTCCGCCGGCGAGTTGAAGGTCACGGGAACGCCATCGATCTCGATCGTGCCTGCGTCAGGAAGCACCGCCCCCGACAGCACTTTGCTCAAGGTCGACTTGCCTGCGCCATTGTCGCCGACCAGCCCCAGGACTTCGCCCGGCATCAGCGTCAGCGACACGTCATCGAGCGTCTGGATGGCGTTGTAGCGCTTTGAGATGCCGCTCATCCGCACACGATAGGTCTCGTCACTGCTCATGCTGGATCCATGCGATTTGCAAAGCAACCGCGGCGAGGGCACAGGCCGCGCCGCGGCTCGGTAGCTTGATTCAGTCTATTTGAACATCGCGCGATATTGGTCGACGTTCTTCTTGGTCACGATCGTCACCGGAATGTTGATGATCGGATCGACCTTTTCGCCCTTCTTGAGCTTGGCCAAGGCTTCGACCGCGGCCTTGCCTTCGCCGGCGGGATCCTGCTGGACGACGGCTACCACCCAACCATCGTCGATACCCTGGACCGCCTGCTTGGTGAGATCCCAGCCGAACACCTTGACGTCACCGGTGCGGCCTTGGCTGGTTACGGCCGAAACAGCACCGAGCAGCGCCGGCTCACCGGTCGCATACAACGTCGTCATGTCCGGATTGGCGGTCATCAAATTTTCCGACGCACTCAGCGCGGTCTCCTGAACGTTCTGACCGTCGACCGTGTCGAGGAAGGTGATCTTCTGGCCACTGTCGGTGACCGCCTTCTTGAAGCCGTCAAGCCGCTGGTTCTGGATGAACGAATTGAGCGCGCCGACGATACCGATCTTGGCAGTGCCGCTCATCTCCGACTTCACATAGTCGGCGTAGAATTTGCCGATATCGGCACCGGCCTTGGTGTTGTCGACACCTATGAACGAAACATTGTCGCCGTTGGGGATCTGCGCGTCAATGGCAACGACGGGAATGCCGGCCGCCTTGGCGGCGGTGATTGCAGGCTTGACACCATTCACGTCGATCGCGACCAAAATGATGCCGTCGACCTTCTGCGTGATGTAGTTCTCGATCGCGTCATTTTGCGCGCTGGGCACGTTATTGGCATTGAAGATGACCAGCTTGGCGCCGGCGGCATCAGCCGCCTTCTGCGCACCCTCGTTGATCTGGTTGAAGAAGAGGGCCTGCTGGTTGATGTTGACGAGAGCGAACGTGTCGGCGAGCGCTGCTCCGGTGGCTATCGAGCATATGGTGATGGCGGCGGCGCAGCCGACGAGCAGTTTTAACAGACGCATTTTATGGTTCCCCTTTCTTGCGGGCCAAACCTCATTCGGCCGGTCCCATTGGCGCTACTAAAGGCACGAGGCAAGAATTCAAGAGACTTGAATGTTTGTCAATGAGTTTGAACTGGTGGGCGTAATCAGAAAGTCGCCGGCGTATTGACCCAGAAAATGCTGGCTCGCTCCTTGCCGATGTTGCGGTAATGATGTGGCAGTTCCGACCTGAACACGAATGCATCGCCGGTCGCTAGATTGTGGCTCTTGCCATCAACGATCAACTCGATCCGGCCAGCGAGCACATAGCCGACTTCCTCGCCGACATGTTGGATGGGAGCTTCGCTCTCGCCGTCTGTCTCGATGTGATGGATATTGCACTGCAGGAGGTGGCCGGACGAATACGGAATAATGCGCTCAAGCGAGATGCCTTCGCCGCGCCTTAACGCGTCGAGCGTGATCAATGGCCGCGCGCCTGCGCGGAACACGATTGCCTCGTCGTCGTCGACCTCCTCGAACATCCAGCCGATGTTCGTGCCCAAAACTTCGACCAGGCGGTGAAGCATAGGCAGGGATGGCGAAGCCTTGCCGTTCTCGATTTTGGACAAAAGGCTTTCAGAGCAGTTCGCGGCAGTGGCTAGCATCTTTAGCGTCATGCCACGTATCTGGCGGGCGAGGCGCAACCGCGTTCCAAGCCGTGCGGCATTTACGGTGGCGTCCATTTCGGACTCTGGCCGTCGCCGATCGATTTTGTTCATCCGTTCGCCAACCATTCAACAGTCAAGGGACAACTGTCGCGCGAGCAAAAGACAGCGGCGGCCGATTTGCAAGTGGTCATCTCTCAATTTAGACCCTGGAGCCGTGGGCCGACACCCGAAGGGGTTATCTGGAACCTGGACAAACTGTTTCCGCCACGCTCCCCGAAGCGGTCTCAAAAGTTCAATCCCGCGCTTTGTCAGATAGATCTCAGGACTGGCCAGTTCGCTGGCCGCAACACCGCAATAGCCGATAGGGGCCGTCCCTCCAAGGCCCGTCGAAGGTCCGAACGCTACTTCAGGAGGCCGACCAGGACCGCATATGCAGCGTCGATATCACCGCGGACGGCGGCCCGAACCGATTCTTCGTCCCGGTCGCACAATGCCGCGAACATCTGCCGGTGGTGCTTGTTGGCGGTCGAATAGTTTCCAGAATCGTGCAGCATGTTGAAATAGGGGCTGATCTGCAGCCACAAATCCTTAATGATCTTGAGCAACGTCTCGGATCCCGCCGCCCGGTAAATTGCGAAGTGGAAGGTGTAGTTCGCCCGCAGATAAGCCTTTCTGTCATCTGCGCCATTTGCCCGCTCAAGGGAGTCCAGATCGCGCGAAAGGATCGTAAGGTCCGCGTCACTGCGCTTCTGTGCGGCCCAGCCGGCAGCAATGGCCTCTACCTCAAAGCGAACATTGCGCAAATCGGCAAGCCGCCCGCGGCTAAGAGCCGGAATGCCGATGGAACGCCCTGAAACCACAGTCAGCGCATTTGCCGCTGTCAGGCGGTGCAACGCCTCCCTGACTGGCATCGGACTGACTCCGAAGGCGTCGGCAAGGCTCTGAACCGTGACCATCTCTCCGGGCACAATGCTGCCGTCCAGAATCAGTTCGGTGAGGTGACTATAAACCCTGTCCTGTAGGGTTTCCTTGGACAGCGGAACGATCTCGACACCGGGTTTCCTGAACGCCGCTCCAGCCATCTCCCCACTAACCTTCCCGCAAAAGGCCGCGCCGTAGCCATGTGTCCCGAATGCAGCGTTCCGATTGCGGCGTCAAGCATCCCGAATCGTCTCATCATTGATCTTTGATCAAATCATGATACGGTCACCTGTATCGAATGACAAGGGTTACGTTCGTGCCCTTGGGAGGCATTCGGTCGTTCGGATTGGGAGGAGTTTCACACATGGGTATCGGATTGAAAGTCCGGCGGCTCACGCTGTTGGTCGGCATAGCTGCCTGCGCCCTTGGACTGTCGGCAGCGGAAGCAGCCGAAAAGCACAAGATCTTTCTGAGCATGAGTTTCATCGGCAACGACTGGCAGGCCGAGGCCGCCAACATGGTCAAGGCGATGGCCGCCCACAAGAGTTTGGCCGACAAGGTCGACTTGCGGGTTCAGGTCGCCGGGCCGAATGCACAGCGCCAGATCCAGCAGATCAACGCGATGGTGCAGGCAGGCGCCGAGGCGATTGTGATCTTCCCGATCTCGCCGACCGCCCTCAACCAGGTGGTCAAGAATGCCTGCGACAAGGGTGTGAAGGTCTTCGCCTACGACGCCGAAATCACCGAGCCTTGCGCCTACAACGTGCACATCGACCAGGAAGAGGCGGGACGCGTCACGGCCGAGTGGCTGGTCAAGAAGCTCAACGGCAAGGGGAACATCATCGCCGTGACCGGCGTTCCCGGCACATCGGTCGACGATTTGCGCACCAAGGCCGCGAAAGAGGTTTTCGCCAAATATCCCGACATCAAGATCGTAGGTGAGGCTGTCGGCATGTGGAGCCAGGCCGTAGCCCGCACCGAGCTTTCGAAGATCCTTGCGACACGCAGTTGGAGCGACATCAACGGGCTATGGATGCAGGTTGGCTGCTTCACCGCCAACTCCATGCAACTTGAAGCCGGCAAGAAGACCAGTGAACTCCTGCCTTGCGCTGGCGAAGGTTCCAACGGCGGTCGCATCCAAATGCTGCCCGAGGGCACCGAGGTCGAGGGTTCGGCGTCTCCCTATGCGCCGCTTGGCGCGTCGCGTATTTCCTACGCTTCGCCACCCTATTCGGGGGCGCTCGCCTTGAAGCTGGCCGTTGAAGCGATTGAAGGCAAGGACGTGCCAAAGAAAACCATCCTGCCACTGCCGGTCGTCACCAACGAGTCGATCAAGCTGTGTGACGAAGGCACCTGGGCGGAAATGGAGGCCGGCTGCAACGCCTTCAAGCCGTCGCTAGTCTCCAATCCAGGCTGGTTCGCTTCGATCTTTTCGGATCAGACACCAGAGATCGGGCTGAGCGCCGCCCTTGTCGGACAGCCCGAAAACTGAGCCTCCCAAGGCAATCGTGGAGATGCACGGACATCATGTCCGTGCATCTTCGACGGCGCGCAGCTTCGTGATCAAGGACAATGACAGCAGACACTGAGCTTCCCGCCGTTGATATCGACGCCATCAGCAAGGCCTTCGGGCCGACCGTCGCGCTGGATGGCGTATCGTTTCGGATCGCACCCGGCAGCGTCCACGCCTTGCTCGGCGAAAACGGCGCCGGCAAGTCGACGATCGTCAAGATCTTGTCTGGGCTGGTGCAGCCGGACGAAGGCAGAATCAGCATTCTCGGCAAACAGGCACGGCTCGGCACGCCACGCACCGCGCATGCCAAGGGCGTGCAGACGGCGTTCCAGGAGATGACGCTGGTCCGCGATCTCAGTGTGCTCGACAACATGTTGCTGCCCTATGCGCCGGCCGGCCCGACTGGGCTGATAAGGCGGGCGGCGGCGCGCAAGGCGATCCGAAGTCATATCTCGGACCTAGGTTTCTCGGTCGATCTCGACGCCGAAGTTGCGACGCTCGATCTTGCTGTGCGCCAAAAAATTGAGATTGCTCGTGCCGTCTACCGCAAGCCGCGTATCCTGCTGCTTGACGAGCCGACTTCGACTTTGACCGGCGGCGATGTCGAATGGCTTGGCGCGATCGTAGCACGTCTCAAGGCCGCCGGGACGACAGTGGTGTTCATCACCCATCGCATGCGCGAGGTGCGGATCTTCTGCGACACGCTGACCATTCTCAGAAACGGACGCCACATCCTCACCGCGCCGACTGCCGAAGTCTCGGACGGCGACGTGATCGAGCAGATCATCGGCCGCAGCATCGCCCAGACCTTCCCGCCGAAACCCGAAAACGAAGCCGTCTTCGGCCCGCCAGTGCTCGGCGTGCGCGACCTCAAAGCGGGTGGAAAGCTTGACGGCGTGAGCTTCGACCTGCGCAAGGGCGAGATTCTCGGCATCGCCGGGCTCCAGGGTATGGGCCAGCTCGACCTATTCCTCGCCTGTTTCGGCATGGCTGAAATCGAGCGCGGCCACGTCGTTGTCGACGGCCGAAACGTATGGCTTGGTTCGCCTGCCGATGCGCTCAAGCCCAATATTGCGATCGGGCTTGTGCCGGAGGATCGCAAGTCCGAAGGCCTGTTCCTCAAACTTTCGGGCAGGCAAAACGCGTCTTTGCCGGTTGTTCAGCGCTTTACGCGATTCGGCTTGATCCGTGAGGACGAGGAAGCGCATGCGGTCCACTTGGCCTTCTCGACCGTCGAGGTCGACCGGCGCGCCATGTGGACGAGGGCAGGGGCCTTTTCCGGCGGCAATCAGCAGAAGATTGCCATCGCCAAATGGCTGGTTGCTGAGAGCCGGATCCTACTTCTCTTCGATCCGACCCGCGGCATCGATGTCGGCACCAAGCACGAGCTCTATGTGATGATGCGCGACTATGTGGCTTCAGGAGGTTCGATCCTGCTGCACTCGACCGAAATCCCCGAACTCGTCCATCAGTGCGACCGGGTGCTCGTCCTCTACGGCGGGCGGCTGGCCGCGGAGCTCGCGGGCGACGAGATCAGCGAAGGCGCGATCATGCGGCCGGCGCTTGGCCATAGCGATCGGGTCCGGGAGGCAGCGGAATGACCGCGGTGAGCTCCTCAACTAGCTCCCCGGCCGGAACCCTGTCGCGGCTCTTTGCGCGGCACCGTGGCCCCATCATCGCTGCGGTCGTCTTCGCGATCCTTCTGCTCATCGTCGATCTGGTCAGCGCCGGACGGCTGACCTACTTCGACATTTCTTTCCTGTCGAGCGGTGGTGCCACTTCGGCGCTGGCGGCCATCGGCCAGACTGTGGTCATCCTCTCCGGCGGTTTCGACCTGTCCGCCGGCGCGGTGATCTCGCTCGTCAACGTTGTTCTGGCGACAGGCATGGATCCGATGGTCACGGGTCAAAGCATTATGCTGTGGACATTGGCCGGGGTCGGCGTCGGCATGGTCGTCGGCGCCTTCAATGGCTTCTTCATTGCCGTCCTTCGCATGCAGCCCATCGTCGTGACGCTTTCGACTATGTTCATCGTCCAGGGGGTGACGCTGCTCCTGATGGATAAGCCGGGCGGTTTCGTCTCACCAGATCTTGGCGGCTTTTATCTCGGCGACGCGGTTGCAGGCTGGCTGCCGATGCCGCTGGTCGTTATCGGTGTCGTTCTGCTCGGCTGGTTCTGGCTGAAGGGGACGCGGTTTGGAACGGCTCTTTATGCGGTCGGCAGCGACCCGGACGCCGCCGCCGCAGTCGGCGTGCACGTCGTTCTTGTGCGCTTCCTCGTCTACGTGATCGCAGGCGGCTGCTACGGGCTCGCCGGCGTCTTCATCAGCGCCCAGACCGGCAGCGGCGATCCGCTCGTCGGCAATCCGCTGCTTTTGTCGACCTTCGCCGCGGTCGTCGTCGGCGGAACACGCCTGGGCGGCGGACAGGGAGGACCTGTCGGCACTGTATTCGGCTCCTACATCCTGATGATGGTCGTCAACATTCTGCTCGTGCTCAACGTCTCGGCCTATTATTCGACCATCGCCGAGGGAACGATCCTGATCCTCGCCGTGCTTGCCGGCGCGCTGTCGCATGGCTCGGTGCTCGCCCGCCAGTTCCGTGCCGGGCGGGCACGGCTAGCCGCCTGGCGCGCGGGCATGCTGCCGTCGCAGCTCGATCGCACTGACCGGCGGCTTACGATCGCCCGCGACAGCGCTGGCAGCGAACGCACGCCATCGCCCGCCTTCCATGTCCGCAATGCCGAGACATTGCGCTACGCATTGCCGGCCTATGTCTGCCTCTTCGTCGTTGTGATCGTCACCCAGATCTGGCTCGGACGCGCCATCTTCAACATCACCTACTGGAACTCCTTGTTCGTGCTGTCGAGCTTTCTCGCCATCCTCGCGCTTGGACAGGGCAGCGTCATCCTCACCGGCGGACTTGATCTTTCGGTGCCGTGGACGATCGGCATTTCCGGTATTCTTCTCGCCGGCATGGTCAACGGCTCGGACGCGGCACTCACCTATGCGTTGCCTGCTGTCCTGGTCGTCGCTTGCCTGATCGGGTTGGCGAACGGCATCGGCATTGTCGTCCTCGGCATTTCGCCGATCGTCACTACGCTGGCCACAAACGGGATCCTGCAGGGCTTCGCACTTCTCTATTCGCAGGGAACTCCGGCCGGCTTCTCCTCGCCGATGCTGCGCTGGTTCATGACCGGAAAGATATCGGTCGTTACGCCGGTGGTGCTGTTCATGGTCGCTTTTGTCCCATTTGCCGTGCTGCTGCTCGGCCGCACTGCCTTCGGCCGCCGCCTCTACGGCATCGGCAACGGCCTGCGAGCTGCCCAGCTTTCCGGCATCGCCGTCGGGCGCACTCTAATCCTGGTCTATGTATTGTCGGCCGTCTGCGCGGCGATCGTCGGCATAATGCTGACCGGCTTCTCCGGCCAGGCCAGCCTTGGCATGGGCGACGATTATTTGCTGCCATCCATCGCTGTTGTCGTCGTTGGCGGCGCGCTAATCACAGGCGGACGCGGGCATTACCTTGGCATGCTGGGCGGCGTGCTGCTTCTGACCGCTTTGCAGATGCTGCTTGCCGGCACGACGCTGCCTTATGCGACGCGGGCGATCCTGTTCGGGCTGGTGGTGTTAGGCGCAGTCATGGCGCTGCGCGAGGGACGCATTCAATGAAGGGAATGGAACAATGAGCACGAGCGCACCGGCGTCGCCGGACGACTTCCTGGCGGGGCTCAAAGGACAGCGGGTGCTGGTGACGGCGGGCGCCGGCGGCATAGGGTTCGCTATTGCCGACACGCTGTCGCGGCTAGGGGCGCGCATCATCGTTTGCGATGTGTCCGACGAGGCGCTCGCTGTTGCTCCGCAAAAGATCGCTCTTGTGGCGGCGGTCAGGGCCGATGTCTCCCGGGACGATGACGTCGACCAGCTGTTCGAGACGGTCGGCAAGGAACTAGGCGGGCTCGACGCGCTGATCAACAATGCCGGCATTGCCGGGCCGACCGCTGGTGTCGACGAGATCGATCCGGCCGACTGGCGGCGCTGCATCGACATCTGTCTTACCGGCCAGTTCCTGTGTGCCCGGCGCGCCGTGCCGCTGATCAAGGCAGCAGGTGGTGGCTCGATCGTTTCGATGTCGTCGGCCGCCGGCCGCCATGGCTACGCTTTCCGCACGCCCTATTCAGCGGCCAAGTTCGGCGTCATCGGCCTGACACAGAGCCTCGCCAAGGAACTCGGACCGCATGGCATAAGAGTCAACGCGATCCTGCCCGGGATTATTGAAGGGCCACGCATCGAAGGCGTCATCTCGGCACGTGCCAAGCAGATCGGCATCAGTCACGAGGAGATGACCGGGCGCTACCTGCAGAACATTTCGCTGCGCCGCATGACCAGCCCCTATGATGTCGCAGCGATGGTCGCCTTCCTACTCTCAGATGCGGGGATCAACATTTCCGGCCAGTCGCTCGGCGTCGACGGCAACGTCGAGACACTCTGAGGAACAGATCCATGGCCAATGTCGCTATTGTCGGAAGTGGGTTCATCGGGCGGGCCTGGGCGATCAGCTTCGCGCGCGCCGGCCATGATGTGCGCATGTGGGACCAGTCGCCCGCCGCGACCGGCGGTGCCCGCGACTACATAGCCGGCGTGCTGGGCGACCTCGTCGCGAACAACCTGCTGCGGGGACAAACGGTCGATACCGTGCTTGATCGTATCGCTGTTGTCGCGGACCTGGCAGAGGCGCTGGCCGATGCGGCACATGCCCAGGAGAACACGACTGAAAACCTCGACGTAAAGCGGGAAGTGTTCACCTTGATCGACACACTTGCCGCGCCTGAAACAATCATCGCCAGTTCCACCTCTGCGATTTTGCCGTCGAAATTTACCGATCGTCTGCGAGGGCGGCACCGCTGCCTAGTCGTGCATCCAATCAATCCGCCCTATCTTATTCCGGCAGCCGAGGTCGTGCCGGCGCCGTGGACCTCTTCCGAAACAGTCAAGAAGACCCGTGCCTTCCTCATCGACGCCGGTCATGCGCCGCTGGTGATGAAGCGCGAGCTCGACGGCTTCATCATGAACCGTCTGCAAGGCGCATTGCTCGAGGAGGCTTTCAGGCTTGTCGCCGACGGCTACGCCAGCGTCGAGGATGTCGATATCGGCCTCCGCGACGGGCTGGCGTTGCGCTGGTCGTTCATGGGGCCATTCGAGACGATCGATCTGAATGCGCCTGGCGGCGTCCGCGACTATGTCGAGCGTTATCAGTCGATCTATTCGAACATCTTCCCGCAGATGCTGCGCCGCGTCGACTGGGCAGGCGAGGTCATGGCGACTGTCGAGGCCGATCGCCGCAAGCGCCTGCCGCAGGAAGATCTCGGCGAGCGGCAGGTGTGGCGCGACCGGCGGCTGATGGCGCTGGCGGCGCATAAGAGAGAATCGGATCAGGAGTTCGGACGATGAAGGAAACAAGCCGCAAGGCCAGCGCTCAGCCGACCAAGGGCAAGGTCATCATCACCTGCGCGGTGACAGGGGCGATCCACACGCCGACCATGTCGCCCTATCTGCCGATCACGCCGGACCAGATCGCCTCGGAAGCGATTGCGGCGGCTGAAGCTGGTGCTGCTATCCTGCACCTCCACGCTCGCGACCCGCAGACCGGCAAGCCCGACCAGACGCCTGAGGCGTTCGCCCGCTTCCTGCCGCGCATCAAGCAGGGCACTAACGCCGCGATCAATATCACCACCGGCGGCAGCCCCTACATGAAGGTCGAGGAGCGGGTGCGGCCTGCTGCCCTGTTCAAACCCGAAGTCGCCTCGCTCAACATGGGCTCGATCAATTTCGGGCTTTATCACCTCGTCGACAAATATGAGACCTTCAAGTTCGACTGGGAAAAGCCGCATCTGGAAGCGACGAACGACCTCGTCTTCCGCAACTCGTTCAAGGACATCGAATACATCCTGGCGACTTGCTACGACAACGGCACGCGGTTCGAGTTCGAGTGCTATGACATCGCGCATCTCTACAATCTCTCCCACTTCGCCGACCGCGGACTGGTGAAGCCGCCCTTCTTCGTGCAGTCGGTGTTCGGCCTGCTTGGCGGCATCGGCACGCATCCGGAAGACGTCTCGCATATGAAGCGCACCGCCGACCGGTTGTTCGGCGACCAGTTCCGCTGGTCGGTGCTCGGCGCCGGCGCTAGCCAGTTGCGTATCGCCGCCCAGTCGGCAGCGTTTGGCGGCAACATCAGGGTGGGGCTGGAGGACAGTCTGTGGGCCGGAAGGGGCAGGCTTGCCAAATCGAATGCCGAACAGGTCGCCCTCGCCCGCAAGATCATCGAGGGGCTTGGCCTGGAGGTGGCGACGCCCGACGAGGCGCGCGAGATCCTGTCATTGAAGGGCGGCGACAAGGTCGCATTCTGACGCAGTCGCATCACGGCGCCAAAACAGAGGAGGACGGTATGAAGATCGAAGTCGTGGTGGACGTAAAAACCACGTTGGGTGAAGGACCATTGTGGGACGTCGAGCAAGAGCGCGTCTACTGGATCGACAGTTTCGACGGGCGCGTATTTCGTGCCACTGCCGAAGGGCACGAGATCAGATCGTGGGACGTGCCGATGAAGATAGGCTCAATGGCGCTGCGCAAGGATGGCAGCGGTGCGGTGGTGTCGCTTCAGCGCGGCTTTCACCTACTCGATTTCGCCACCGGCGATGTGACACTTATCCACGATCCGGAGCCGGACAAGCCGATGAACCGGCTCAACGACGGCAAGGTCGACCGACGCGGCCGTTTCTTCGCCGGCTCTATGGATACGATGGAAGAGGGTCCCTCCGGTAGTCTCTATAGGCTCGATCCGGACTTTACCGTCACCAAGGTCGACTCCGGCATCATCTGCTCGAACGGTCCATGCTGGAGTCCCGACGACCGGATCTTCTACTTCGCCGACACCTGGACTGGCGAGATCTGGGCCTATGACTATGATATTGCCACCGGCACCGCCACCAACCGGCGCACCTTCGTTCGTGTCGATACCAGGCGGGGCGGCGCTGCCGATGGCTCGACCGTCGATGCCGAAGGCTTCCTCTGGAATGCCCTCGTCTACGATGGCAGGCTGGTTCGCTATGCGCCGGACGGCAGCATCGACCGCATCATCGACATGCCCGTCAAGAAGGTCACCAGCGTTATGTTTGGCGGACCGAAGCTCGATGTCCTTTACGTGACATCGATGGCCAAGCCGCCGCTGCCTCGGTTTCCCGGTGATGGCGTGATGCGTGGCAGTCTCTTCGCCATTACTGGTCTCGGCGTGACTGGAACACCGGAACCGAGATTTGGGGGGTGAAAAAGAGTCACTGCTGTGGTTTTGCGGGAAGCGGATGCTACCGTGCTGGTGCTTGGAAAGGACCCACGCTGGCAAGACACAACGCTATTTGTGACCGAAAACTCGTGGGTCAGGGCGCCTTCTGCCTCGGATCGGTCAGCCATTTTGTCGTCCGTCACGATGTTACAAACTACCTTATAAGTCATTGATTCTGTTGAGATAGCATAGAGTTCAATCCTCTCTCGCAGCACCATTTTTACATAATAAAATCAATGCTTTACGCGATGTGTGGCCTACATGGCCCCGCACAAAGCTGCACCCAGTTGCACAGAACGTACGAGCAACTGAACAAAAAAGCGTGCACCATACGTGCAGGCTCGTTCTTGTAGTGTTCTTTTTGGCTTCCGCTGCGGAAGTGGTATGCTTCACACCGTCCACACGAGAATCAGCGGCCCGTAACGCGGCTCCGCCAAGGCTCTCGCTGGAAAGGACCGTACCCGGCCCTGTGTTTCGCCGAGGTAGGCGGGGCTAAATGGCATCATGCGTGCGAACGGTGTTCGCCCTCGGACGAGGTGCATGGTGCCGAAACGACCAAGCCGTTTCGCGAGCGGGGCGGTCTAGCGCCAGCAAGGGCGCGATACAAATACTCCGCCAGCTATCCTCTTGAAGGGTAGTCCGGACTGCCCGATAGGAGCCCGCAAAATGCGGAAGCAAATATCGGTGACATGCGAGATCAAGGTGAACGTCGCGCTCTGCCTTTTCGGTATCGCGGCCATTCTCTCGATCTTCTTTTAACAGGGGGCGTCCGGAGGCATCCGGGCGCTTTCCTTTTTTGTATCGTTCCCAGCGGTCGCCTAAATTGCGCGCATGCGATGTGAACTATCCGGGGAAGGTTCGCTGGCGCTCATTTGTCCCCATTACCCACACACCAGGGAGCCGCTGAACCCACCGGGGTCGTCGTATTTCATCACCTTCTTTGCTTCGGCCGAAGTCCCGTTGGTGAATTCCGTTTTGCTCGGTTCCCACAGCATCTCAAAGGTTTGGTCATCACTTGAGCCGTGCTTTTCCTGCGAGCAATATCCGCTGCCGTTGGTTTCGTGCGTGCCAAAGCCATAGCGAGAATTCTCACCGGAGTAGCCTCGGAAGAACAGGAGCTCGGCCTGCTCGACAATTCGATGTGAGCGGGCAAATCGGTCGATTGGCAGCGCAGCAGCCTGGTGTTCGCATGCCTGCAGGTAAGTACCTGTGCCCTCGAGCCGCACGGTCTCGTCCGTTTCCTTCGAGAGAGGCGTTACATAGGGCTGTGTGTGGTCCCGCATCGCGTCGGCTACACGGTGCTTGGCTTCCTCTCATTCGGCTTCGGTCATACGTTCTCCTTTTCGGTTATGATCGCGAAAGCGATATGGGTGGGCACGTCGCCGCCAGCGACCGTCCACAGCCGCCCATCAGGGAGGCATATGCAACCGGTCAGGTCGGAGGTTTCGCCGGCGCGTCGCTACCCAGAGGCTCTTGCGAGATTGGTCCGGCGACGGGACTTGAACCCGCATCTCCCCACCGCTACTTCTCCGATTGTTGAAGCCGGATTTTCGCTAGTCAGCGGGGGCTCTATCCGTTGAGCTACGCCGTGTTCCTGGAAGCCGTCAGTCTGCACCTTTGACGAGGTGCAGCTGCGGCTTGCCCTTTCTGGCGCGCATCGCGTCCTTGACCGCGATTTTCGCCTTCTTGATCTGCACCATTTCCTTGGCAAAGGGCTTCGCGGCTTTGATCAGCCCGTCCAGGTGGTAGATGTTAGATTTGCTGCCGACCTGCGACACGCGGCGCTCCTCACGCTGAAGCAGGCCATCCTTTTCCATCGCGGCAATGCGGCGCTGGACGGTACGCGGGTCGATGCCCATCGCAACCGCAATCGTCTGTTTCGATGGATGCGGCTTGTTGTCTGGATGCCACCAGTAGGAGGCCAGGTGGAGAAGGATGTTGATGTCGACCGCATCAAGCCCAAACGCCTTCTGCCTTTCCAGGATCACGTTTGGGATGACGGTCCAGCCGGCATCCATCAGATCCTTGCCCCATTTCCGTTCGTTGGCCTTGATGCTTTTGACGTCTGCTGCTTCGTTCTTCGCCATGCCCGCTCGCCTCACTTGTTTCTGTGAGCGATAGATGGCCTCGAACCGCCGGCTTTGCAAATCGACCCGGGAGGCGCAGGGGCCTGGGGCCTATAGGTCCTTGGTTGTTCAAGCTGCTTCTGGCTTCCTGGAGTATGGAACAATCAAGTCCTGCTTCGCAGGGCACAGGCGCCTTCCAAGGCCGGGGCTTGGCTACCTAGGGGACCCAGACATTGAGGTCTTCTGGGGGAGACCACAGCGCCTCCCAGGCGAACCCAAAATTATTGTTCCGGACGTGTTTCTAGATCGGCTTGGCTCGCTCGTCGGGGAAAAACATCGGCCGCGACGCAATCCGGAAAACGGTGGAAACACAGGCCTTGCGCAATCTGACTATCCGTTGGTTTTCCGATTCTTAGCGGACCGGATAGGGTCCGGGAAAAAGGTCGCCAAGCGCCTTGCGCCGAAACAGCGTCCTGCGCCGCCGCCGCTGGTGCTCGTCGCGGTCGTGTATCAAGTGACACCGCTGACAGAAGGCGCGCAAATTGCCCTCGCGGTTGTTGGTCGGGTCGTGATCCCTGTGCGCGGTCGCGAGGTAAATTCGGGTGCACTTCAGCCGGATGCCGTCGGCTTCGAGCAGGGCAGGGGTCTTGAGGGTGATACCGTGGCCGCGCCCGTTGCGCCAAAGTGCCGAAGGCGTCGTCCCACCAGCGGCCATCGCCCATATGCTTGACTTCGGCGCCGTGCGGACGCCGGCAGGCCTGGCATCGTCCCTCGGCGCGTACGAACCGAACCAGCGCGGACAGCTGTGGCCAGTAGACCGGGTAAAGCCATCTGAACTCGCGCTTGATTGGCATCAGCGTTCATCCGTCGCAGCGTGTTCATAGTCGATTTGCATATCTCATTCATATGAGTAATTCCCGGACAAATGATTTCAAGAGAGATTAACAAAACAAGGAAACGGCAGCGCCTCAACCGCCGTTGCGCCGGAGCTCTGTCTCGTCGAGCGCAAGCAGCAAGCCCGACGTCTCAGCCATGACCTCGTCAGAGACCTGGCTTGCGGTGAATTGCTGGACCGCACCGGCGTAGTTGGCCTCGCCCGAACGCACACGGTCAAGCAGGGGCAGGACGAGGGCGGAGCCCTCCGGATCGAGATCATTGACCATCGCCGTGACCAGGGCGCGCGCTGAGAGGAGGTCATCCTCAAGTTTGTCTCGAGCCTCCAGTTCCACAAGGGGGCGCCCGGCAATGCCGAGCTTGAGCCGATCCATTGAGTGAAGGGCCGACGCTGTTTCGATCGCTAGGTTGAGGACGGGCGAGATTTGGGCGTCGAACGAGGGGAGGCCGAGTTCCGCAATCCAAGCTTTGGTTCCGTTCGCAAGCGGCAAAAGGGTTTTGTGACCGCTGACGCCGCGTGCCGGCACAACCCTCCCATCGATTTTCGGAACCACGGCGAGGTCTATTCCGTCCGGAACCGCCTTGCGGGAGGCCGCAACGGCGATCACAAGACTCTCAACGTCTATCAGCGAGGTCAGCGAGCTCACCGGTACAACGACAAGTACCTTGCGGGGCGGCCAAGGGAGAATCCCGGCAAGATCCTCTGCGACATGCACCTCGGCCTTGATGCCGTCCTTGTCCAGTGTGGAGCGGATGACCGCCGCCATTTCGGTGAGCACCGTCTTCATCTTCGTCTCAGCCACGGAGGCGACAAGGCGGAGCGCGTTGTCCGGCCTTGCCTTGGCGGCAAGCGTGGCGAATGTGATCCCCGGATGCGCGTGGCCGTCAGCGGTATCACCTGCAATGATCCGGACGCCAACGAGAAGTTCTCGCATCTTGGCAAGGCTGGCCGGAGCGCCGCCAATAAGTTCCCACGTTTCCTGCGTCGCGATTTCGCTGATGTCTTTGATCAGATCGGCGGTCCAGGCAATGAACCCACCGGCGCCCTCCGGAAGCTGGTGAAAACGCCTACAGACGTCGGCACTGCCGGCGAAGAGAAGATTCTGTAGCTTTGTGACGGCGGTGGGGTTGATTGCGCCCGGCTCCTTGCCGGACGCGATCGAAGGCGGTGTCAGGTCGCGGGAGGCTTCATGCACGCTGTTGATGACGGCCAGCTGCTCATCGGTGACGCTTTTACCACGGATGATGAGGTTAAGGACGCGCTCGAGCGCAGGCGCGAGCCGGTCCAACAGTTGCGCGGCCCGGGCAAGATAGCCGCTGTAGGTCGGCGAAGCGACGCCGATTGCGATCGCGTCACGCCAACGGCGATTCCATTCCGGTAAAGCTCCTCCGGGCAAGCCTTCCCGCGGAATCCGCTTCTCAGCCAGGGGCAGACCACCAAATCCCACGATCCCGCCATTCGGCGCCCGGGCGGCGGATGCCGCAATGTCTGATCGCGGTGACAGCGCCATCGCCGCCTCGCAGATGCGCATGACCCTGTCATGGGCATCGTCCTCGCCGGAAATGCCGATTGCGTTGTAGTCGCACTGGATCACACGACCGCCACTGGTGTCCTCGAAGCGGGGTGCGGTCGTCCATGCGAACTCCCGAGACAATCGGCCCACAAGCTGCTGTTCCCCGACCGCATCGACCCACTGAATCGCCTCGGTTCGGTCCAATAGGGCGAGCGTGCCGAGCAAGCGGACGAGCCGTCAATGGGCGCCTTGAGAAGATCGACCGGCCGCGTGGCCAAGGCGGAGCGGACGGTCGGGTGTAACGGTAGGCCGTTCAGCGACGAAAGGAATCGGTCAAGCACGGCGGGATCGGTTGAGCCTGAAACAAGCTCCGCAAGCAGCTGGGCAGGCAGCGCCTCCAGCAGAGCATGCCTCGGATCGCCGGCAGCGTCGGCGCGCATCGCGGCAAGGTCTGCCGCTGCTGCCATGACCATTCGCAGTGTTTCATTGACCGGCGGAAATGTGCTGTCGGCCAACCCGAACATCGCGGCCGTGCCCACCTGCGTGCGTGGGAGGACCTTTACGTGTTCCGTTCTCAGCCACGCGTCCACAGTATTTGCGATCCGGGCCATCCCGAGACCCCGAAGGCTGGCCGACAGTGCCTCCAGGCTCGGCTCGGCTTGTATTCTTGTGCTCAGGGCCTCGATAGCGGAATCTTGGGCGAGCCCACGGGTGCGCATGGCGTCAGCGACCAGCGGCTCAAGATCGCGCGGGAAAACTGCGCCAGCCGCCCTGGCGAACGTCATGGCTATCGTTGGCGTCGGGAACGCGTGCATGAGGCGGACCAGCTCAGCAGAACGCAGTTGGTGGAGGCCGGTCAGCGCACCGTTCGCGTCCATGCGCAGGAGGTGCTCGTCGACGAGGCGGCGCAGGCTGCGGCTGACGTCCTCCTCGGGCCAGGACAAAACAGCGGAGAGCTGATCGGCCCTGGCGCTCGCGCCGGCGGCACCGACCAAGGCTGCAACCCGAAGGATGGACAGCTCGGCAGCCCTCGCCGGATCGCTCTGCCTGGCGTCCACCTGTCCGGCAAGGGTTTCCTCGAAACGCTGCCCGGCGGTCAGAATGTGGACGTATTCGAGGACCAGGCCTTGGCTGCGCGCCCAAGGCTCCTGCCAGCCAACCCAATCCGTCAGACCGGCGCGCTTCAACTCCTCAAAAATGCGTCGGGCGAAATCATCGTCAGGCTCGGCGCGCACCTCGGCCACGCGTGAGCGACCATGCACAAGAAACAGGTCCTCTTCGCGGATCGAGCCTAGCAGAACGACTCCGGGTACTCCTGCAAATTCCAGGGTCAAGGCGTCCCAGGCCTCGGCGCCGCGCCGCCCGACGTCGTCCACCACGAAACCCACGGGGCTGTCGGGATTGGCACGCAGCGTACGCACAAGCTGCCGAAGAGCAGGCAGGTCGTTCTGGTCGACGCGCCGAAGACGATACCAGCGGATGGTGTGGCGCAACGCGTGGGCGGTGTCCCACATGATTGCGGACTTGCCGGCGCCCGAAGGCCCCACGATGAGGGCCGCACCTCGTGACTCTAGGCCTTGGGCTAGTGCCTCGCATGGCTGTAACCGGGGGATGACCAGCCCGGCGGCGATATGTCCGGGCTGCACGTCGACGCCGAGATAGAATTCTGGATCTGCGAGTGGGGTCAAGAAATCCACCGGCTCGCAGGCGCCGTTGCGGAGTGCAGCCTCTATCGCCTGGACGTCGGTGGCCGCCAGCGTCTCTGTAACGATCCGGTCAGTGTCGCTCATCGCTAGTCCGCGATAGGTGCCCGCCTTCAGACGCCCGTTTTCGTTTGCGAGCGTACCCACCTCATAGAGAAGCTGAGCGACGCAGAGCGCGGCAGCGATCGGAGAGCAGCCCATTCGCTCTATGATGATAGCGATCGAGTCCGCATTTGGATTTGGCACGTGTCGGATGTCGGTTTTGGCCAGAAGCGCCTTGCCGCGGATATCTTGAGGAAGCTGCGAGATCAGCTTGGCGTTTGGCGGGATGCTGCCACCCGCCGTCGCCGCATGGTCGACAATGCCCTGTTCGAGGATCAGCTCGAGCCGGGCTGCGGGCGGAGAAAATTTGTCGTGTCGGTCCCAAAGTTCAGCGATGTAGTTCCTGGCACTTCCGAGCGGCAGGCCATTGAGATCCTCCCGCCGACTCTTGATCTGGACGAGTGTATTGCCGGCGGCGGATTGCCGCTCAACATCGTCATTGCCTTCGGGGATAATGATCGCAGCCGGGTCGAGGCCAGCCCAGACCCGGAGCGCAAGCATAACAGCGACGGCGTCTTCGTAGCGAAAGCCCCGGCCGGCGTGGGATCCATGGCGGTCGTGGGTGGCCGTTCTTTTCATCGCACGGAAGATAGTTGTTCGGCCGCTCGCTTTCGAGAGGGCCCGTGACGACCAGGCCACGGGCGTCAATCCGCCGATAGCCCCTTTCCTTGCCGTGCGCGCTGCCTGCATGGGTGCGAAGCGCGCCGATGCTCTGGACCGTTGTTGTCAGCCCGGAAAGGACCGCCTTCACGTCGTTGACGATTTCTGGTGCCAGACCTTCCTTCATCGGATCGAGGCCCAGCGAATCCCGGATGGCTCGATAGAGCCCTGTCACGTCCTGCTTGGCGGGAAAGTCGATCTTCAGCTCGACTAAGATCGACCGGCACACGCTTTCAATGACGGCACAGGCTGCGGTAACGGCGATCTCAGGATCGTCTGCGGCGGCACGAAGGGCGCGATCGAGATCCCGGCTTACGGTGTCGAAGTCGATGCCGGCAGCCATTGCCGACAGTTCGCTGGTGACCGGCGCGGTGTCAGCGATTTCAACCAGTCGCATTGCGCGACCGGCCCGTTCGAGCCGAAGTCGATCATAGAGCAAATACTTGTTCAGATGCTCGACCACGGCCAAGTGGCGCTCCGGCTGCGCTATGAAGTCGCGAGGATCTGCAGCGCTTTCGATGACCCGCTCAAGCAACGTGCCATCGCCGGGATCGAGGAAGATCGCTCCGCGGATCGACGTCTTCGTTGCCGGAAGCCGGCTCTCGACCGAAGCGTCGAAGGGGACACCAAACCCTTTGAACCACGCTTCGAGCTGCCAGGCCCGTCGATACAGGCCGATCGATGGCGCCAAGTCGTTGGCGCTCCTACCGGAGATGATCTCGGCGAGCGCCGATAGACTGTTCTGAAAGTTCGATTCTCATGCATGGAGGTATACAGCAAGTCTGGAAGAGGACGATGTCGCTGCTGTTTCGGCCAAAGTCTTGATCTCCTTCGCTGATCAGCGGTTAGTCGCCCCCTGCTTCAGCCCGCGCGCAGTCATACCATCATCGATCATGACGCGTGCAGGTCGCGTACCGCAGCCCAGTGACGCCGAGCTTCAGAGGCGTCATTGAGACAGGCTATGGGCCAATTGGTCACCAGGGACGTGTGAGTTGGCCACTTGTCTGCCGGGCCGTGGACGCGCCGGGCCTTATGACCTCGAAGAACACACAGAGCACGTCTTCATGTTCGCCTTTCGTGCTTCGAAAGTCGCATAAAAAGGCAGTCTGGAATTGGCACCATCTAAGCAGCCGAATTCGCCGCTGCCCTCAACTTCTCAAGCCGCGATCGGCAGATCGCGTCGATGTGACCGGCCAGTTCGAACACTCGCTCTGCAAGCCACTGAAGTGCCTCGCGCGTGATCTCGAAATGCTGCGAATAGCGGGCTTTGACATAAGCCTCATTGATAATGTTGAACCACGCAACGTACCGCTGCTGGTCGCGAGGCCACGCTTCGGCGAGTTCCTGGGCTTGATCCTCAGCGAGACTCCGAAGGAATTTGATATTGTGTGACGGAGGGCTGTAGTTGGTCATGGTTAGCAAAAAAGTGCTGTAGGCGCGCTCAATGGCCTGATGGAGGCTAAAAGCGGCATCCTTCCCCCATTCGGGGTTCTCCCCAGAGCGCTGGATATGGAATTGGGCTGTCTCTAACAACCTATTGGTTGCTGACATAAGCACAGAGAAATGCCCCCGGGCGGCATCGTAAATTTCCGTTTGACTTTGTAGCTTCGGCGTCGCCAGAGGTTCGTCATCGAGTTCGTACAGCGCGATGCCTTCTCGCCGGATGTCCGCAAAGAAATACTGCCCTTCGCGCAGCGCAGTGTTCACCTCGCGGCGTGAGTGCACGATGAAACTCACCGGGGTGTCAATCTCACGCATCAACCGGTCGGCCGCTGCCTGCCAGTAGCCGGCGAAATCTGTCAGTTTGCGGTTGTTGACGACAATCAGGAGATCGAAATCGGAGCGGTAGCCCTTTTTCGTATGCGGCTCGTCGACCCAGTCACCGCGGGCATACGACCCGAAGAGGATGATCTTCAGGATGCGGCCGCGCTTCTTGAAATCGGCTGTTCCACCTTTTAGCGCGTCTTCGAGCTCCTCAAGAAGAACCTCGACAGTCCTGGTCAGCTCACGCTGCTTAGGCGGTGGGAGATGCTCGATGCTGGATTTCATAAACAAAGGTCGACCGCCCACTACACGTGCATAGCCGGGAAAAAGCTACGAATCCCCATAATGATCCGTGGCGTCAGGCGAAGCAACGCAAATGTCATTCTTGTATAGTGATGATTTGTTGCGCCTATGTGAAGAGCATTGCAACGCACAAATTCTTTGCAATACGCGATCCAGTCCTTCCCGGCCTGGGCGACTTTCATCCGCGCCCCGTTCTCCAGGTCCCCGACGAAGGCCAGAGCTGCTTCGACCTGGCCGTCGGGAACAAGCTCCGCCGCCGTGCGATGGCCATAGTCGGCGATAAGTCCGTTGCGGTACCAGTAGATCGCCTTATCTGCGGCGCCGGTGCATTCCGTTGCGGCCGAAATCACCTTCATCACCTCGCGCATCCGACCCTGCAGTCGCTCCGATGACGGGTTACCGAGTGTGTTGCGGTGAACACCTGTCAATCGCGCCAGGTTCGTCAATTTTACCTCCAGTGCCTGCCATAGGCGCTTCGGGGAGATATGGAGCGTGCGAGGGTCCTGCAAGCTACAGATGAATCCTGGGAGCTCTTTCGATGCGCGAGCCGTAAGTGGATCACGACAAATCTCCGAATGTTCTCCAAAGCACGACATATCCATATTTCAGTGCATAGCAAGTGGACAGCGCTAACACCTTGTAGGGCGTTCAACGCCCTTCCCATTGTCGAATTGATGGTATCGGTCGCAACGCGCCGCATGTCGCTCGTGGAAGCCTGCCTGCCGCTGGCCTCACATCGGGTCTCTAGATGCTCGACTCCCAGCAGCCAGACGTGACCAACTGCCCGTAGATATCATCAGGCCATGTGGCACGTCTCGCCGGGGGCGGTCTGCCCCGCGTCCCGCCTGCGGCGGCGCTATGCTGACGCTCCTTAGGCCGCCCTGTTGAACCGGTCTCGGCGTCACGAACCGGCTCGACGATAAATTGAAATGTCCGTCCGGCGGACATTTCATCGCCTGCGCTTTGTGCGCCCTCATTTGCTTGGGCCGCTGCGCGGCGTGGCTGACCCCGGAATGGAGACTTTCCCCGGGAGGAAAGGGACAGCGCTGACGTCTCGAAAGTCGCTGAAGGCGGCCGGAATCAGTTTGCCGGGCCAAAATAGCTCGGAAAACCCATATAGCACCATATATCATGATAGGGATATGATCATTTTGCTGTATCGCTCGCTTGACAGAAAACGCGCCGCGCACTAGATATAATATTCTGATCACTTCGGCACTTTTGATCCGGATTCTATATCGTGGCTTACCAGAGCGAAAACCTGATCGCGCAAGCACGCGAGGTCCGCGAGGCCTCCGGTGTTAGTCAACGCGCACTCAGCGAGCGGGCCGGGCTGACGCAGAGCCATATCTCGCAGATCGAGAGCGGTAAGATAGAGCCGGGACTTTCCAGCTTCATAGACCTGACACGGGCGCTCGATCTCGAGGTCATGCTCGTGCCGAAGAAGCTCGTGTCGGCGGTGCTCGGCCTGGTCAAGGCCCAAGCGGCGCCGGACATGCATATCCATGCCGGTCAGCCAAACGACAAGCGTTTTGCCCGTGCCGAGCGCCTGGTCAAGAAAATGAAGCACCTTTACGGCAGCTCAGCCGACCTAGATCGCATCGAGGATACGCTTCGGTTTCTGCGGCGGGTGAATCTCGGCGATCAAGAGATGCAGCTCGTGCGCGAGTTGATCGCCCGCCTCGAGCGCTATCAGGCGAGCGCCCAAGCAGGACCCATTTCGCACGACGTCGCACAGAACCTGCAGCGCCTTCGCAACTCGGTCGCCCATCCCGTTCCGTCGGAGCCGCGACCCGCCTATTCGCTGGACGATGGAGATGCGGATGGCTGATGTCTCGGTTCTGGATGTACGGCTCTACGACGAGCCTATTGGCACGCTAACCCACCTGCAGGGCGATCGCACGATATTTGCGTTCAACGAAGACTACGTCGATAATCTGGATCGGCCGACGCTCAGCCTGTCGTTCAAGGACGACCTGGGCGGCCTCATCACCAAGATCCGCCCGACGCAAAGGGTCGTGCCGCCATTCTTCTCGAACCTGTTGCCGGAGGGCGGCTTGCGTCGCTATCTCGCCGAGCGGGCCGGGGTCAATCAGCAGCGCGAATTCTTCCTGCTCTGGGTGCTGGGTCTCGACCTGCCCGGAGGACTCTCGATCCATCCGGCGGCCGGTGATGGCCTTCCTCCTGGTGATGACGAGGATCTTCCGAAGAACGCCAAATCCAATGCGCTGCGCTTTTCGCTCGCCGGTGTGCAGCTCAAGTTCTCCGCGTTTCAGAACGCAGGGAAGGGTGGGGGCCTGACCATTCCCGCCGAGGGCGTCGGCGGATCGTGGATCGTGAAGCTCCCGTCCCAGCAGTTCGCCGGCGTTCCGGAAAACGAGTTTTCGATGATGACGATCGCCGGGATGATCGGCATGCAGGTGCCCATCATCAACCTGGTCGATCTCGATGCAATCGCCGGCATTCCCGAAGGAGTGGGTGAATTAAGAGGGCAGGCGCTTGCTGTTAGCCGCTTCGACCGAACCGGTGACGGTCCTGTCCACACCGAAGATTTCGCGCAGGTGTTCGGGGTCTTCCCGGACGACAAGTACAAGCGTGCAAGTTACGCCAACATCGCGCGCGTGATCGGCACCGAGGCGGGCGATGGTGGCGCGGCCGAGTTCATTCGCCGCCTCGTGTTCAGCGCGCTGATCGGCAATGGCGACATGCACCTCAAAAACTGGTCGCTGATCTATCCGGACCGTCGCTCGGCCGCGCTCTCGCCGGCCTACGACCTGGTCTCGACCATTCCCTATATGAAGGGCGAGGATACGGCTGCGCTTAATTACTCTCGGACGAAGAAGATGGCAGAGCTCGATACCGATGAGCTTCGGCATCTGGCTGCCAAGGCACTTCTGCCGGAAAAGCTTGTCGTCGACACCGCCGCCGAAACCGTCCAACGATTTCGGCAAGTCTGGGAGCGCGAGAAAACGCATCTTCCTCTGGCTACCACCGTCGCGAAGGCGGTCGACGTCCACGCACCGACCGTGCCACTATTTAACGAGCTCGCATGATCAAGCCTCAGCCGCGCCGTCGCGGCGACCGTCTTTTACGAACACGTCGCCGCAACCAATATTCCATCGAGACGGATGGTCGAAGCATGCGGGATTACCCTGCACCCCATATCTAAAGAGCGGACTGGCTTCGACAGGGCGGAAAAGTTCACGCGGTGACGGTTCGCCACGATGCGGGGATTGGCAAGGATATCGCGGTTGCCGGGAAGCCGCCATTTCGCTTTCGGCCCCCATCACGCGGTTCAGCAATGTGCCCTATGTCGGTCGTTGAACCTGGCTGTGGACCACTGTCTTTGAAGCGCAGATTGCCCGCGACTGCTCTGAAGGTGCGGTTTCGCTTGAAGCGTCGTTCGGGGTGAGAACGAGCGGATTCGCGCAAAGACATTGTACACCTGGGCCCGGATTGAAGCAGGTGCCGCTCCCTACCGGCAGCTTCGCACGTACCGGACAAATTGGGATTTCCATCCCTGCCTGTTCAGCTTGGGATTCGACGCCTGACCGGCTGAAACGACCGCCGCCAATCGCCGCGCCTGCACCGCTGGTGGGCAGGAAGGCCCATTTGGGTGTCAGATAGCGATGGAAGGTCTCGTGCGGCCCGACGCGAGTGACCTGTCACCCGCGCGCCCCACCTTGGCTGGCGCGTGCGGAAAAGGTTGGCAACGACGTGCAAAGACAGATTTTGAACCCAGCATACCTGGCTCAACTCGCCGGGCGGAAGGGCTTTGCAAGAGATGCCGGGAAGTGCAGCGCCAGCATCTGGCGGTTCCGTGAGATGAGCACCAACACGATGATGGTCGCCAGGTAGGGCAGGGCCGACAGCAACTCCGACGGCACTTCCAATCCCAAAGCCTGGCCCTGCAGCTGCAGGATTGTCATGCCGCCGAACAGCCAGGCGCCAAGCAGGATGCGCAGCGGCCGCCATGTGGCGAAGACCACCAGCGCCAGCGCGATCCAGCCCTTGCCGGCGGTCATGTTCTCGACCCACAGCGGCGTGTAGGCGACCGACAGATAGGCGCCCGCCAGTCCCGCCATCAGCCCGCCAAACAGCACGGCCATGTAGCGGATCCTGATCACCGGATAGCCGATCGCATGTGACGTCTGCGGCGACTCGCCGATCGTGCGCAGAACCAAGCCGGCTTTGGTCCGGTAGAGAAACCAGCTGATGGCGACGAACATCAGCAAGCCGAGGTAGACCATCGGGTCGAAGCGGAACAGCAGCGGGCCGATCACGGGCACATCGGACAAGACAGGTATGTTGACGCGATGCAATGCCTCGATCGGATCGCTGCCGAAACCGCGCCCGAGGAAGGCCGAAACCCCTGAGCCGAAGATCGCCAGCGCCAGGCCAGCGGCATACTGGTTGGTCAGGAAGGTCAGCGCCAGAACGCCGAACAGCAGGGATGCGGCGGCCCCCGCCAGCGCGCCGGCCATGATCGCGACAGGCATGGAGAAGCCTGCCGTGACCGCCCAGAATGCAAGGGCCGCCCCCATCAGCATCATGCCTTCGATGCCGAGATTGAGAACCCCGGATTTCTCCACCACGAGTTCGCCGAGCGCCGCGAAGATCAAGGGGGTCGCGGCAATGATGGTGCCCGTGAAGATGGCAATGAACAGATCCATCAGGCTCTCTCCCGAACCAGGCGAATGCGATAGAAAATGAAGAAGTCGGCGGCGAGCAGGAAGAACAGCAGGATGCCCTGGAAAATCCGCGTCAGCGCGGAGGGCAGGCCCAACGTCATCTGCACGCCTTCGCCGCCGAGAAACAGCAGCGACATCAACAGCCCGCCGAGCACGATGCCGAACGCGTTCAGCCGTCCGATGAAGGCGACGATGATGGCCGCAAAACCATAGCCCGGCGATATTTGCGGCGAGAGCTGGCCGAGTGGTCCGGCGGCTTCCGCCATGCCCGCGATCCCGGCTGCCGCACCGCCGGCCAGCAGGCCGATCCAGACCGCGGCCGACTCGCGAAATCCCGCATAGCGCGCGGCGAGGGGAGCCGCGCCGCTCACCGACATCTTGTAACCGAGGAAGCTGCGGTCGGTGAACAGCCACATCGCGATGACGGCGACGACGGTGATGAAGATCGAGGAATTGAGCCGGTAGGCCGGATCAAAGGATTGCAGCAGTGCCGCGGCGGGCAGAAGAGCCGTCTGCGGATAATTGAACCCGGCCGGATCGCGCCACGGTCCATGCACGAGATAGGACAGGAACAGCGTGGCGATGTACGTCATCATCAGCGTGACGAGGATTTCGTTGGTGTTCATGCGGGCGCGCAGGAAGGCAGGGATCGCGGCCCATGCCATGCCGGCGCCCGTGCCGGCCAGGAACATCAGAGGCAACAGCAGCACACTCTCGGGATCTGGCCAGAATAGGCCGACGCCGCTGGCGGCGATCGCACCCATCGTGAACTGGCCCTCGGCGCCGATGTTCCAGACATTGGCGCGGAAGCCGACCGCCAGGCCGCAAGCGATGAGGATCAGCGGCGAGGCCTTGAGCAGCCACTCCGACAGCCCGTTCATCGAACTGAGCGGCTCGACGAAGAACGCATAGAGCGTGGCCAGCGGATCATGCCCGAGCGAAGCGAAGAAAATCGAGCCAACGATGACCGTCAGTGCCGTCGCCAAAACCGGCGCGGCGACGCGCATCGGCGCGGAAGGCTCCGGTCTTTGTTCAATCCTGAAATGCAACGCTGCCACCTCTGTTCGCCGATACGCCTTCGCCCACGCCTTGGCCGGTCATCAGAAGCCCGATTTCCTCGCGGTCGGCGGTCGTGCGGACAAGTGGCGGAGACACCTTCCCCTGGCAGATGACGAGCAGGCGGTCGCAGATCTCGAACAGCTCGTCGAGTTCCTCGGAGACGACAAACACGGCCGCTCCGGCGCGGCTGAGATCGATGATGGTCTGGCGGATGAAGGCGGATGCGCCGACATCGACACCCCAGGTCGGCTGCGAAACCAGGAACAGCTTCGGCGTGAGCGCGATCTCGCGTCCGACGATGAATTTCTGCAGATTGCCACCCGACAGGCTTTGCGCGGTCGCTTGCGCTCCGCTGGCCTTGACCTTGAACCTGTCAATGATGCCGGTGGCGAAAGCCTTCGCCTTGCGTCGGTCGACCAACCCCTTGCGCACCGTACCGAAGCGATGCGCCGTCAGCACGGCATTCTCCCACAGCGTGTGCGATGGCACCGCACCGCGTCCGAGCCGTTCTTCCGGAACGAAGGCGACGCCGAGTTTGCGGCGTTCCTGGGGGCGCAGGCGCGCGGCGTCGGTTCCGCGAATCCTGATCGCATCAGCGCGCTCATGGGTGCGTTCGCCGCTGAGCAGGGCGATCAGCTCGGCCTGGCCATTTCCGGAAACGCCGGCGAGGCCGACGATCTCCCCGCCATGCACATTGAACGAAACGTCCTTCAGGTCGACGCCGAAATGGTCCCGGGCCTTGACCGAGAGGCCCTTGACCTCAAGCACGGGTCTGTCGCTTGGGACCGGCGGGCTGACATGCATTTCAGGCAGCCTGGAACCGACCATCATGCGGGCGAGCTCCAGCGATGTCGTCTCCTTGGGGCGGGCGGTGCCGGTGACCTTGCCGTTGCGCAGCACAGTTGCGGTGTCGCAGAGCTCCTGCACCTCGTCGAGCTTGTGGCTGATATAGACGATGCTGCAGCCTTCGGCGGCCAATTGCCGGAGCGTCTCGAACAGCTTGACCACAGCCTGCGGCGTCAACACGGAAGTCGGTTCGTCGAGGATCAAGAGTTTCGGCGCCTGCAGCAGGCAGCGAACGATCTCGACCCGCTGGCGCTCGCCGACCGACAGGTCGTGCACCTGGCGATGCGGATCGATGGGCATGCCGTAGCGGAGCGAGAGGTCGCGGATCTTTTCGGCAAGCGAGGGAAGATGAAATCCGCTGCTTGCGGAAAGCGCAATGTTCTCGACCACAGAGACCGATTCAAACAATGCGAAGTGCTGGTAGACCATCTCGATACCGAGCGCCCGCGACACCGCCGGGTTGTGGGCGACGATCGCATTGCCATCGCTGTAGATCTCGCCGGAATCGGCCTGCGCCGCACCATAGATAATCTTCATCAGCGTGGATTTGCCGGCGCCATTCTCGCCGAGCACAGCGTGGATCTCGCCGGGCTGGATCGACAGTGAAACGTCGTCATTGGCGACGACGCCCGGATAGCGTTTGCAGATGTTGCATAGTTTTAGACGCGGGTGCATGGCGGGTCCTGCCGTGGCGTGAAGCGAGGTTGGACGAGGCGCAAGCCGGCTGGCGCCGAAGCTCTCAGCTTCGGCGCCAAGGCTCTTTGATGGACGGTCAGCTCAGCTTGCCGATCATCCCCTTCACGAACCAGTTCATACCGCGAATGTCGTCATCGGCCAGAACGGAACCGGCGGCGACCTTGACGTTGCCGGCCTGATCCTTCAATTCGCCGGCATAGGGGTGAACCTTGCCGCTACCGATGTCGGCCTCAAGCTGTTTCAGCTTGGCCCGGGAATCGGCGGGAATGCCTTCATTGTAGGGCGCCATCTTGACCACGCCGGCCGCCAGCCCGTCCCAACGCACCTCCGGCTTCCAGGTGCCGGCAGCGACGGCCTTGGCAGCGCCGACATAGTCGCTGGTCCAGTCGAGGACGAACGACGTCAGCTGCTTGCCCGAACCGAACTTCGCCATGTCGCTGGCGTAGCCGATCGACCAGGCGCCGCCTTCGCCTGCGACCTGAACGCCGGTCGCCGTGTCCGTCATCGAGCAGATGACGTCGCAGCCTTGCGAAATCAGCGTCTTGGCGGCCTCCTTTTCCTTGCCCGGATCGAACCAGGAGTTGAGGAAGATCGCGTTACAGGTGGCATTCGGATTGACGCTTTGCGCGCCAAGCAGCAGCGCATTGGCCGGGCCGACGATGTCGGGGATCGGGAAGCCCCCGATGAAGCCGATCTTGCCCGCTTTCGACATGTAGCCGCCGGCAGCCCCTGCGACGAAAGTACCCTCGTAATATTTGGCTTCGAAGGTGCCGAGATTGGCGAGATGGACAATGCCGGAGCAATGTTCGAAGGCCACCTTGGGGAATCGCGGCGCCACTTTCTGCATCGGCGTTCCGTGCGAGAAGCTGGTGCCGAAGATCAGCTTGTTGCCGGCGCTGGCCAATTCGCGAAAAATGCGCTCGGCGTCCTGCGGCATGAAGATGTTGTCGATGACGGTAAGTTCGACCTTGTCGCCGAACTCGGCCTTGATGGCCTCGACGCCAAGGCTGTGCTGCTTGGTCCAGCCGATTTCAGCGACCGGGGAGACATAGACGGCGCCGATTTTCAGCACCTCCTGCGCTTGCGCGACGGTGCTCAATCCCCCGGCGCCAAGTGCTGCGCCAAGCGCACCGCTGTATTTCAGGAAATCCCGTCTTGTTACGTCGTTCATGATTGTAACCCTCTGTTGGTTTTTTTCGTTGATGCCCGGCTTGCGGGTGCCGGATCTTTTTTTGGAAGATGGATGTGTAGATGCGTCGCCGCGTCGCCTGGTGCTTTCGCTGGCCTTGCGAGCGGAACCGCCGTTGTTGCCCCATCGGCCTTGCCGTCGAGATAGGGTGCGAGAGCCTCGGCGGGCGTCAGCTCGGGAAACACCTCTCGGTCCATGATGTAGCCGCGCACCACGGTCCGATGGTGGGTGTCGATGAGGTCCATCGCCTGCTTCAGGCGGCCTTTCTCCAGGAGGTCGACCACCCGCGAGTGGTCGTCGAGCAGGTTGCAATAGTCGAAATCGGCGGTAATGAGCGACCGAAGCAGCGTCGTGCGGCGCACAAGCTGCGCATGGATTTCCTGCATCACCTTGTTGCGGCTGAGGCGCACGAAGACGGTATGGAATTCCTGACCGAGCACGTCGGCCAGCGCATCGTTGCCAGCAGCGACAGCCTGGCGCTGGCGTTCGACATGGTGGCGCAGTTCGGCCCAGCCGGCAGGGCCGAGGCGGTCGCTCAGCTGCGCGGCGACGCCCTGTTCCACCAAGGTCAGCGCGTCGTAGATCTCGAGCGCTTCCTGCATGCTGGGCCGGGCGACGAAGGCGCCGCGGTTGCGCTCGATCTGGGCCAAGCCGTCATCGGCGAGGCGGATCAGCGCCTGTCGCACGACGATGCGGCTGACGTCGAATATCTCGGCGAGTTCGCGCTCGCCAAGTTTGCAGCCCGGCACCAGTCGATGATCGATGATCGCACGCGTCAGCGTTTCCGCGATCGTTTGGGAGCGACCGCTCACGACATGGCTCTCCGCCGTTTGCAAGACATGATTGGGATATCGTCCATATCGAACACATGCCCCTCGAGGTGCAACATATCTCGAATTCAGAATTCCATATATCGGAGTGCAATCGTCGCAATCTGTCAACAAAAAATCGTGTTTTGCCACACAAAAACTTATTGATTGATATCCAATCTTATGGTTTTTTGATTTCGAAACGCTGAGCTAGGTTCATGATGAAGGGCTAGCCGAGTGAGAGGGGATGCCGATGGCAACCCGTTGCAATGACCGCGAGCTTCTGAACGACTGGCATATCGTTGCCGATCGCGCGGCACTGGCTGGCGATACACCGTTCCCGACCCGCTTGCTCGGGATCGACCTTGCCATCGATTGCAGGGATATTCGCAAGATAGAGGTTGTGCGAACGGATACCGGAGCGCCGCTCAAGTGCGCCGAGCGATACGGCTTCGTCTGGGCGTGCCTCGATACACCCTGGCGCGACATCATCTATATTCCGGAGGCCAACGAGGCGGATCGTCATCTGGTCAGTGGCGGCTCCATAGCGGTCAAGGTGTCCGGTCTGCGCGCCGTCGAGAATTTTCTGGATATGGGGCACTTCCCCTTCATCCACACTGGCTGGCTTGGCGAGGAGCCGCATACCGAGGTGGCGCCCTACAAGGTGGAAATCACCGCCAAGGGCGAGGTTCTGGCAACGGAATGCAAATTCTATCAGCCGGTGGCTTCGCCGACCGCCAGGCACGGGTTTGTCGTCGATTACATCTACAAGGTCATGCGGCCCTATACGGTGGCGCTCTACAAGAGCAACCCGATCCAGAAGGAGCGGCTCGACGTGATCACCTTGTTCGTGCAGCCGGTCGACGAGGAAAATTGCATCGCCCATCCTTATCTTTGTTATCTCAAGGAGGGCATGGAGGCGGCGACCGTGCGCAGCTTCATGCAGCTGATCTTCGGCCAGGACAAACCGATCCTGGAGAACCAGATGCCCAAGCGCCTGCCGCTCGATCCGCGCGCTGAAACGCCGATCCGGGCCGACGCCGTCTCGGTCTACTACCGGCGTTGGCTGCGCGACCGGGCTGTCACCTACGGCGCCATACCGGCGCAATCCTGATTCGGCAACGACGGTCCCGACGCACTGAAGGATAGAACGATGGCAAAATGCACGGATACGGTAATCCTGAATCTCTGGCATCCGATCGGCGCGATTGCCGAGACGTCTCCGTTGGCCGTCGAGGAGACGGTGTTGCTTGAGGAGCGTGTCAGTTTTGCCGTCGGCGAGAAGGGCGAACCTGTCGTGTGGCGGTCGCGGCCGGATTTGCGGCCGGGAGACCGCGCGCCGGTCGTCGACATCGATGAAAGGCTGCCGGCAAAGAGCGCTTATGGCTATGTCTGGACCTCGCTCGGGTCGCCGCCCGAGGATCTGTTTCCGATCCCGGAATACGCGGAAGCGGATCGACGCAAGCTCAACGCCGCGACTTTCGGCGTGAATGTTTCAGCGCCGCGCGCCATCGAGAACTTTCTCGACATGGGCCATTTCCCATACGTCCATACCGACATTCTCGGCGTCGAACCGCACACCGAGGTCAAGGAATACGATGTCGAGATTTCCGCCGACCGCGACGAGATCCTGGCGACGCGCTGCCGTTTCTTCCAGCCGATGGCTTCGACCACCTCGGACGGCGGCGCGGATGTGGACTATGTCTATCGCGTGCCGCATCCCTATTGCTCTGTGCTCTATAAATCGAGCCCGCTCGATGAAAGGCGGCGCGATGTCATCGCCGTCTTTCTGCAACCGGTCGACCAGGAGCACGTGCGGGCCCACATGCTGCTGTGTGTTCTCGACGAGGACAATGAAGACAAGGTGATCAAGCGATTTCAGCAGACCATCTTCGGACAGGACAAGCCGATCCTTGAGAACCAGGTGCCGAAGCGTCTCCCGCTCGATCCTCGCGCGGAAACACCGATACGGGCCGACAAGTCGGCCATCGCCTACCGGCGCTGGCTCAGCCAGAAGGGCGTGACCTATGGCGTCATTCCAGTAGCGGCCTGACAAGATTTTTGGAGACGATGAATGTTAGAAGAAGCCAGGAACAAGTGGCATCCGATCGCCGCTGCCTATGATTTGCCGTACCGTCACGTCTTCCATGGCCAGTTGCTCGGCCGGGAGTTTGCCGTCTGGCGCGCCGATGACGGTTACGTCAACATCTGGGAAAACCGTTGCCTGCATCGTGGCGTCAGGCTGTCGATCGGCATCAATGACGGTCGCGAGCTGAAGTGCCAGTACCATGGCTGGCGCTATTCCAACCGTACCGCCGGCTGCACCTATATTCCGGCACATCCGGCCGACGCGCCGGCCCGCACCATCACCAACCGCACCTTTCCAGCCGTGGAACGCTATGGCCTCGTCTGGTCGTCCGAAGAGCCGCGAGGCGAGGTTCCGGACGTCTCCGGCTTGCCGGAAGGCAAGTTGCTCGTGTTGCGTGGAATCCCCGTCAACGCGCCGGCCGGCAAGGTCATCGAGAGACTGAAGGCCTATCGTTTCCAGCCCAGCGCCAGGATCGACGGTGACAGCGCCGAGATCCAGGCTGAAGCCGTGCAGGATTTTGCCGTGGCGCTGAGCTCAGTGGACGGCAGCGCGCGGACACAGGGCGTCTTCTTCGTCCAGCCGGTCGATTCCAACCGTTCGGTCATTCGTGGCGTGCTGGATCAGGACGCCGATGGGGCTGGGCGGATCGCCATCCTGCGCCATCACAATGAGCTTCTGTCCAAGCTGCGCGATGAGGCGGAGGGGGAGGCTGCGAGCGAATCGGCACCGGCGCCGATCGAGCCGATCTACGAAAAGGTGTCAGCCGAACTCGCGGAGATGCCGGAATTGGTGACGCATGGCCGCAAGGCCGCACTGCGTGTCACGGTGGCGAGGAAATGGCAGGCGGCCGACGGCATAGCCGGATTTGAGCTTCGCCCGATCAAGGGCCTTCTGCCGACTTTCCAGCCAGGCGCTCATATCGATATCCACATGCCGAACGGCGAGATCCGGCAATATTCGATCACCAACGGACCTGGCGAAACCGACAGCTTCGTCATCGGCGTCAAGCTGGAAAAGGATTCGAAGGGCGGTTCGAAATGCATGCACGAGACCGTTCGCGAAGGCGACGTGCTGGCGATTTCGGAGCCGCGCAACAATTTCCCGCTGCGCCGCGATGCCATCAAGACGCTGTTCATTGCCGGCGGTATCGGCATCACACCATTGTTGGCCATGGCGCAGGCCTTGAAAAACCAGGAATTGACGCACGAACTTCACTATTTCGCGCAAGGAAAAGAGCATCTCGCCTTCTCCGATCGCCTGCAGCACCTCGGTGGTTCGCTCGTGCCGCACCTCGGGCTCTCCCCGGAGCAAACAGGCGCCAAACTGCGTGAGCTGCTGTCCCCGTACCAGAACGGCATGCATCTTTACGTCTGTGGTCCCGGCCCGATGCTGGAAGTTACCCGAAGGACAGCGGCCGAGCAGGGCTGGCCGGACACCGCGGTGCATTTCGAATATTTCAAGAACACCAACAAGATCGACGACAGTTCCAGCTTCGAGGTGGCCCTGGCGCGCTCCTGCGTCACGCTCAAGGTGCCCGCCGGCAAGACCATCATGCAGGTGATGCGCGAGAACGGCATCGATGTGCCGTCGTCATGCGAGCAAGGCGCCTGCGGCACTTGCATGGCGACGGTGATCGAAGGGGAGCCGGACCACCAGGACGTCTACCTTAACGATGCCGAGAGAAAGGCCGGGACCAGGATCCTGACCTGTGTCTCGCGCGCCAAATCGGCACGCCTCGTGCTGGACATATAGGAGCTGCCGATGATCACGCTTTACGACTACGAACTGTCTGGCAATTGCTACAAGTTGCGCTTGCTGATGAGCTTCCTCGGCGTCGACTATAAAACCGTGCCGATCGACTTCTATCCCGGCCGCGAACACAAAACGGAATGGTTCCTGAAGCTCAATCCGCTCGGGCAGTTGCCGGTCATCGATGATGACGGGCTGATCCTGCGCGATGCTCAGGCGATCCTGGTCTACCTCGCTTCGAAATACGATCCATCGGGTACCTGGTATCCCCGGGACAGCCCAGCCCAACTGGGTGAAGTTAGCCAGTGGCTGGCGTTTGCCGACGGCATCACCGCAACCTCATCGGCGGCCCGCCTGCACGATGCGCTGTTCTACGATTTCGATGTCGATGCCGCTCGTGCGGGCGCGCATCGGCTGTTTCGCATTCTCGACGAGCATCTGTGGTTCGGCGAACAGCAAGGCCGCAACTGGATCTGTTCTTCCAGCCACCCGACCATCGCCGACATCGCCTGCTTTCCCTACATCATCCTGTCGGAGGAGGGCGGAATACCCCGCCAGGACTATCCGGCCATCCGGCGCTGGTGCGATCGGGTCAAGCGCATCAAGGGCTTCACCGTCATGTCGGGCGTGTTCCCGGCCGGACCGGCCAAGGTCGCCGCCTAGTCATTTCCAATCACAAGCGAGGCCACGCCTTGCAAACGAATTTCGGGGAGAAGAAAGAATGAAAACCCGCGCCGCAGTCGCTGTCGCCGCCGGAAAGCCGCTTGAGATCATGGAGGTCGACCTCGAGGGACCGCGCGATGGCGAGGTGCTGGTCGAAATCAAGGCGACCGGCATCTGCCACACCGACGAGTTCACGCTGTCAGGCGCCGACCCCGAAGGCATCTTCCCGGCCATTCTCGGCCATGAAGGCGCCGGCGTCGTGGTCGATGTCGGCAAGGGCGTCACCTCGGTCAAGAAGGGCGACCACGTCATCCCGCTCTACACGCCGGAATGCCGGCAGTGTCCGTCCTGCCTGTCGCGCAAGACCAATCTGTGCACCGCTATCCGTGCCACCCAGGGACAGGGCTTGATGCCTGATGGCACCTCGCGCTTCTCGATCGGCAAGGACAAGCTCTTCCATTATATGGGCTGCTCGACCTTCTCCAACTTCACGGTGCTGCCCGAGATCGCGGTCGCCAAGGTCAATCCGGACGCCCCTTTCGACAAGATCTGCTACATCGGCTG